>JASJDN010000057.1 GCA_030065205.1 Crocosphaera sp. | reverse complement strand
CTCAATCGTGGATCTCAGACCTCTGGTCAAGCCCCTACGGCTAAACACTGTGGAGGGTTGGCTCAAGTTTGGGAGTTGAAGCGACAGAAACCTCGGATGAAGCGTAGCGGAATCCGTAGGTAGTTCATTAACTGATCTAAAAGTAAGCGAGAGCATGACTATGCCTCCTAAAATCAGTACAGGCTTCCTGATAAAAATAATATGCCAAGGGTATATTATTTCGGCAATGTCAAACTTGAAAATAACGATTTCGGCAAACTCAATCTAGAGGTACCCTCTAGGGCGATCGCCTTCCTAGGTTGGCTTGAGGGTACGAAACTAAGCCCAAATGCGTTTAAAACTTAGTCGGTTGGCGCATTAAATCGCTAATGGTTAGACCAACTTGAGGTGTTCCTTCAAACACACTACCCACATCAAACCGTTGTAAGTGAATCTTAGCCAAATGATAAGCATCGGCTGGTAAAGGAATATAACCCGCTTCTACGACCAATTCTGGAGCCTTATCTAGATAATATTCTACAAAAATTTCTAAAGCTGGATTTTCTTGGGACCGTTTAGCGTTCACGTAGATAAACAGAGGACGAGATAAGGGGGCATATTCTTCATTTTCTACGGTTTCCACCGAAGGTATTATCCCACCCTTACCATTATCAATGGCTACAGCCTTGAGTTTATCTTGATGTTGTTGATAGTAACCATAGCCAAAATAACCGATGGCATTGGGGTCTTGTCCTACTGCGGTCACTAAAACTTCATCATCCTTGCTTTTAACGTAATCTTCACGACTGGTTCCTGCTTTTCCCACAACAGCTTTAGTAAAATAATCATACGTTCCAGAGAGTTTATCCGGTCCATATAGGGTTAAAGGACGATTGGGGTAACTGCTATCGACTTGATTCCATCGGCTAATCTTATTTTGGGTGGTCGGTTCCCAGATGGTTTTTAATTGTTCTACCGTTAAGGTGTCGCTCCAATCATTGTTCGGGTTAACCACAACGGTAATAGCATCGAAGGCAATAGGAAGTTCAATGTAACGGATTTCGTTACTCCGACAAGCAGTCATTTCTTCGGTGGAAATCGGACGAGAGGCCGCATTGATATCCGTTTCCCCGGCACAAAACTTCTTAAATCCCGCGCCAGTTCCAGAGAACTCCCCTTCTATTTCAATCTCTTTGATTGATTGCTTGCTGGCTTCGGTTTTGTAGCTATCGAGAACTACTTCGGTAATGGGAAAAACGGTACTCGAACCATCGATTTTAATGGGTTTAATGGCTGATTCATCAACAGAACCACAAGCAGACAATAAAGATATCGAGATCAAAGCTAAACCCCAAGTTCTGCTCTTGAAAATTTTATCAATATTCGTTATCATCTTTAGCCTTACCTTTTTTAAATGACATGAATTAGCAATTAATTTTTATAGTTAACTTTCATGTAACTGAGACAATTAACCTCTTCTTATCCATTTCTTATCTAGTCAACTGTGAAAAAAGAAGCTAGTTTCCCACAATAAAACAATGATAGTCTTCCATTGCTCACAAAATCAGAAAATTAATCTTTTTTTAACACAGGCCATTTGTTAAAGAAAAAAAAGTCTTAAATTGTCAGAGTTTATCGCTTTCTTAACCTAATGTTTACCATAAATTGTTAAATTCTGCTTTAAGATTTGTTTAGTTTATCCAATTAACAATTAAAGCCCTATGTTCACACCTGTGAAATCAAGTAGACGAACCTTAATAACATCCTTATCAATTCTCAGTTTAGCGGTTAGTTTAGGGGCTTGCGGAGGCGGTTCTGAAACCCCTGACACCGCCACTACCCCCGATGGTGGAGGCGAAGAGGCAACTAGCACCCTTAATCCTCCCCTAGAAGGAAATGTCGCTTTAACCGGTGCCGGTGCATCGTTCCCTGCCCCCTTGTACCAAAACTGGTTTGTACAACTCAACAAAGAAGTCCCCGCCTTACAGGTTAACTATCAGTCCGTTGGGAGTGGTGCCGGGGTAGAACAGTTTACCACGGGAACCGTTGATTTTGGGGCCAGTGACGTAGCCATGACCGATGAAGAAATGGCAGCGATCGATAGAGGAACGATTTTACTGCCTGTGACGGCGGGTAGTATTGTCATCGCCTACAATTTACCTGGAGTTGAAGGATTAAAACTCTCTAGAGAAGCTTACGTCGGTATCTTCGATGGCACTATTACCAGTTGGAACGATCCCAAGATTGCGGAAGTTAACCCTGACATAGAACTACCCGATCAACCCATTACTGTAGTTCACCGTTCCGATGGGAGTGGAACCACTGGGGTATTTACCAAGCATCTCAGTTCTATCAGCCAAGAATGGGAAGCCACCATTGGTCAAGGAAAAAGTGTGGAATGGCCCACCACCAAAGGTAAATTTATCGGCGGGAAAGGAAACGAAGGGGTAACCGCTTCCATTCAACAGAACGAAGGTTCAGTGGGTTACATTGAATATGGTTACGCTAAACAAAATAGTATTCCCGTAGCCGAGTTAGAAAATGCGTCTGGGAACTACATCGCCCCCACCGACGACAGTGCGTCTGCTACCTTAGACGCGGTTACCTTACCTGAAAATTTACGGGCTTTTATCACCGACCCCGAAGGAGATCAATCCTATCCCATCGTTACCTATACTTGGATCTTAGCTTATAAAACCTACGACGATCCCCAAAAAGCGATCGCTATGGAAAGTATGATTCAATACGCTTTAACCGAAGGACAAGAACAAAGTAAAGCCTTAGGTTATGTACCCTTACCTTCCAGTGTCAGAGAGAAAGTTGCCGCGGCCGCTGATACCATTAGTCCTGATTATGAAATTAAATTGAACTAATTTAATGACATAATGAGTGAGGGAAAAAGGTCTCAGAAAAACCGATGATTTTCCCTTATCCTCTAACCCTTTCGTTCTCTCCTCACTTTTTTTCACTGTTGTTTTTATCAGCAATTTAATTTGCTAATTTATTGTGACTGCATCATCTTCTAGACGACAAACTGGAGTCGGATTTCGCTCCAATATGGAAAAAACCATTGATAATGGGTTTATTTGGCTGACTTTAGCCTTTTCCCTTGGTATTGGTTTAATTCTTTTTTCTATTGCTGTAATTATTACCTGGCGTGCCTGGCCAGCGATTCAGGAATACGGTATCAGTTTCCTCTTCAACAGTTCCTGGAACCCGGTCAAAGGCCGAGAATCTTACGGCGCATTGCCGGTAATCTACGGAACGTTAATTAGTTCCTTGATTTCTCTGGTTATTGCGGTTCCTTTAGGCATTGGAACAGCCATCTTTTTAAGTGAAAATTTTATCCCTTTAAAATTCCGTACCCCCTTAGTTTTTTTAGTCGAATTATTAGCAGCTATTCCCAGTGTGGTTTATGGACTGTGGGGCATTTTTGTTTTAATTCCTTTGGTACAACCCTTTTCTATGTGGTTACATAATCATTTGGGTTTTATTCCTATTTTTAGTACCCCGCCGGCGGGGGGTCCAGGAATGTTTCCTGCGGGTATTGTGCTATCGATTATGATTTTACCCATTATTACTGCGATTTCTAGAGACTCTTTAGCCTCTCTTCCCCCGGAATTACGGCAAGCGTCTTTAGGGTTAGGGGCCACTCGTTGGGAAACCATTTTCCGCGTTTTAATCCCTGCGGCTTTTTCCGGTATTGTGGGGGGTATTATGTTAGCGTTGGGGCGGGCCATGGGGGAAACCATGGCCGTTACCATGATTATTGGTAATGTTAATAAAATCAGTGTTTCTATTTTAGAACCGGCTAATACCATCTCATCCTTAATTGCCAATCAGTTTGCAGAAGCGTCAGGAATGCAGGTGGCCGCTTTAATGTATGCCGGGTTAGTGTTAATGCTTTTAACCTTAGTGGTGAATATCGCTGCAGATTATATTGTGAGTCAAGTTCGGGCTAAATATTAGGAAATTGAAGTTTGATGATCAACTATTAATGATGTCGTTATGGAAAATCAAGGATTAAGTCTTAAAAAAAAGCCAGGTTCTCGTCGAGCCTTATTTGATGCCTTCTGGACAAGTATTGCTTCGTTGTGTATGATTATCACCCTTATTCCTTTATTTGCGGTGTTAATCTTCGTGGGATTGCAAGGGTTTCGACAAATTAATTTTGACCTGTTTACCCAGTTACCTCCCCCTCCTGGCCTTTCGGAAGGGGGTATTGCTAACGCCATTATTGGAACCTTAATTACGGTAGCTATCGGTACAGCTATTTCTGTACCTTTCGGGGTGTTAGCGGCGGTTTATCTCTCAGAATTTAGTGGGGATAACCAAGTTGCCAAATGGGTACGGTTTGCCACGAATGTTTTGAGTGGGGTTCCTTCGATTATTGCCGGTGTATTTGCTTATGGTTTATTGGTGGCCACCGGAATTGTGGGATTTTCGGCCATTGCTGGGGGTGTTGCTTTAGCGGTGTTGATGTTACCAACGATTGTTAGAACGACCGATGAAGCTTTGCAAATTGTTCCCCAAGATGTGCGTTGGGCGGCCTTTGGTATTGGGGCTTATAATTATCAAACGGTGTTAAAAGTGGTCTTGCCAGCTGCGATTCCCTCTATTTTAACCGGTGTTACCCTGGCGATTGCTCGGGCTGCTGGAGAAACTGCTCCCCTTATTTTTACGGCACTTTACTCCAATTTCTGGCCCAGTGCGCCCCCCAAAGGACTCCTAGAACCCATTGCCACCTTATCCGTATTGGTTTATAACTACGCTATTGTGCCATTTAAACCCCAACAAGAATTGGCTTGGGCGGGATCTTTAATTTTAGTGTTATTGGTGTTAATTACCAGTGTGACGGCGCGTATCGCCACTCGTCAGAAAACCTATTAACAGCCCTTCGGGCGAGGCAGAAGGCAGGAGGGTTGTTAAGTTTTAACCTATCACTTTGAGAGGAGTTCTATGAATCGTTTAAGGAAAAGATTATGATGGAAAATATGCAAAAAGATACCATTCCAGTAGATAAGTTAGAGACGGTTTTTTCTCTGGATCATGTGGATATTTATTACGGTACTTATCGGGCGGTTCGTGATGTAACCTTTACTATTCCTAAAAACAAAGTAACGGCATTTATCGGCCCGTCTGGTTGTGGAAAAAGTACCATTTTACGTTGTTTAAATCGACTTAATGATCTGATTGATAGTTTTAGTTTAAAAGGAGAAATTAACTATCATGGACAGGATTTATATGCCTCCGATATCGATCCCATTGAGGTTAGAAAACGCATCGGAATGGTGTTTCAAAAACCTAATCCTTTTCCCAAAACTATTTATGATAATATTGCTTATGGTGCTAGGGTTAATAATTTCAAAGGAGACTTAGATGAGTTAGTGGAAACCTCTCTAAGACGGGCAGTTTTATGGGATGAAGTAAAAGATAAATTAGGAGAAAGTGGCTTTTCTTTATCTGGAGGACAGCAACAAAGATTGTGTATTGCTCGCACCATTGCTGCTCAACCTGAAGTCGTTTTAATGGACGAACCTTGTTCAGCATTAGACCCCATTTCAACCTTAAAAATTGAAGAATTAATGCACGAACTAAAGGAAAAGTATACTATTGTTATTGTGACTCATAATATGCAGCAAGCCACTAGGGTCGCTGATTACACGGCATTTTTCAATGCAGAAGCTACCGACAAAGGCAGTAAAGTGGGTTTTCTAGTTGAATATGATAATACAGAAACAATTTTTGGTAATCCTAAACACCAGGATACTAAAGACTATGTTAGTGGACGTTTCGGTTAAATTTAAAAGATTTATTGTTAATTAATTATTGATTGAGGTGACAACAATGATGACTGATGTAGCAACGAAAACCGTTTTAAAGACTGAAAATTTAAACGTTTTCTACGGTTCAAATTTAGCAGTTAGGGACGTTACTTTAGATATTCCTATTAATAAGGTTGTGGCTTTTATTGGTCCTTCTGGCTGTGGAAAAAGTACGGTTTTACGCTGTTTTAATCGCATGAATGATCTGATTCCTAGTGCTAGAGTTAAAGGAACAATTACTTATCATGGTAAGGATATTTATGCTAAAAAAGTTGACCCCGTAGACTTGCGTTGTCGCATTGGTATGGTATTCCAAAAACCCAACCCTTTCCCTAAATCGATCTATGAAAATATTGCTTTTGGGGCGAGAATCAATGGTTTTAAAGGGGATATGGGGGAATTGGTAGAAACCTCCTTAAAAAAAGCATCGGTATGGGATGAAACTAAAGATAAATTGCATCAAAGTGGGTTAGCCTTGTCTGGAGGACAACAACAAAGATTATGTATTGCACGGGCGATCGCAGTTAAACCGGATGTTATTTTAATGGATGAACCTTGTGCAGCGTTAGATCCCATTTCTACCCTAAAAATTGAAGAATTAATCCACGAATTGAAGAAAGATTACACCATTGTTATTGTCACCCACAATATGCAGCAAGCCTCACGGGTATCGGATTTAACCGCATTTTATAACGCAGAAGCCACCGAAAAAGGGGGTAAAGTAGGGTATTTAGTAGAATATGATCAAACTGAGGTGGTGTTCCAAAATCCGGCTGAGGAAGCCACTAGAGACTATGTTAGCGGACGATTTGGATAATGATAGCAGTTTTCAATTAATTGTATTAAAATTTCGGTTAAGTTAAGTGTGGGGAGTGTGGGGAGTATTTGCATTTTAATGTTTAATCTATGCAAATTATGCAAATGATAACTGCTATGAATAAACTTTATGAGCGAGACTTGCAATTGTGGATTGAGCAAACTATTAACATATTGAGCAAACTATTAACATAAGGGGAAATACTGATGATGAGCATGATTACCATTTTCATCTTTCTTTGGGGACTTGTGGCTATTACCGAAAGACTGACTGCTGAATCCGAGTCTACCTAAAATATACTGAGTTCATTTTGAGTTGGCAATAGTATATTAGAGATAGATAGATTTAACTTCTCTATTCTGGATGGAGATCAACAGTTATGATGTTACCAGGTTTATGTTCTGCGCGAAGTAAGACCCTATTCTGGACGGGTTTAACCTTAGCTATAGTCGCTATCTTATAAAATTTCTTCGTTAGAATACTCTTTAATCTAACGGTGATAATCCTGCGTTCTATCGTCAGAAACAGGAAGGACTAAATGTCCGGATCATTAAGTATTGTTATTTAAGTATTGGGTAGGAAGCCCGCGCTGTCAACTTGCATCAGCGTCGGGCAGTTTACGTTAGATATTAAGCTAACGCTTTTTCAGGAAAATACTTCTTAAGCTTGCTGAGTTTAGGTGGAATGCTAAACAAACAATAAGGTTGTGTCGGATGCTTTTTGAAATAGTTTTGATGATAGTCTTCAGCGCGATAATAATCAGTGAGTTCTTTGAGTTCTGTGACAATTTTTCCGTTAAACACATCCTCCCCATTGAGCTTATCTATCACTTGTTTAGCGGTTTCTAGTTGGTTTTGTGATTCCCAAAGAATAATGGAACGATATTGCGTTCCCACATCGTTTCCTTGTCGGTTTAATGTGGTGGGGTCATGACTCGCAATGAAAAAGATTTCTAATATCTCTGTTAGGGGAATTTGTTCGGGATTATAAGTGATTTTAACCACCTCTGCGTGTCCAGTTTTCCCACTACAAACTTGTTCATAAGTTGGGTTTGTTGTTTCCCCTCCGGCATAACCAGATTCAACACTTTCTACTCCTTCAACATTTTGATAAACTGATTCGACACACCAAAAACAGCCACCACCTAATACAATTGTCTCTGACATTTTTCTTTATTTCCGTTATTAACTATAATTGTTACATTTTTTAATATAACAGTATTAGACCTCGTTGTTAACGACGGAGTCTAGTTTGGTAAAGGCCATCCTAAACGAGTGGGTTGTTCATAAATTTTTTTTAAAGTGTTAATGTCCCTCGCAGAAATAGGAATTGATGCACTGACTTGAGACCAATATAAGACATCATTTTCGTCTAAACTATGACCCCAAATTCCCAAACCATGACCTAATTCATGACGGACAGCAGATAAGGTAGCAATTGCACTTAAACGGGGACTAATTTGTATAATCATTTTATGGGAAAGTTTCTTATTTTTTATATAAAATTCATAGCGCGTTTGAGCCGTTTTTGCTCTGGGAATTTGCATTTGTCCTGTTTCTGGATCAATTTTTGGCTCAATGGGAGGTTCACTTCTTTCTATGATAATATCAGCTAATTCTGCTCTATAAATTTCTGTTATGGGTAAATAATTGTTCCATTCATTAATAGACTGTTCAACTGCGTTAACCCACTGATTAAAACGACGAGTCGTTGCAGCAGTATCATCGGGATTATCCGGACGATCAAAATAAATTTTTATGGGAAATTCTGACCATAATAAGTACCCTCCTACGCTGGGTTGAATTTGCTCAAAATAGTCTCCAGAATAAGGTTGGTTTTCCCATTCTTTTAATGGAGTGGGTAAGGGATGTATTTGTAAGGAAGGTAAGGATTTTTCTACGTCTTTTTCTAACGCAGAAGATGGGGTAATGATTAGCAAAATTGCCAAGGCAATCACTAAGCAATTTAATAAGATTTTTAAGTTAAACTTATATTTAATCTGTTTTTGCATAAATCAAGAGATTAATTTTTTTAACCTAGAATCTAGACTAATCAATTTAGAGATATTGATACTAACCTACAATTAATATAGGTTGACTTGATAACGGTCTAATCTGTTTTTTATCCATTCAATACAATCATTAGGACTCAAAAATAAAGTGGGTGCAGCAATATTTCTTAATTCATGGGAAGGATAATGATCATAAAAACATCTTTTTTCTTCTTGATGAATAATAATTAATGTATTTTGATAGGTATAACGTTGATCGAAATAGTTATCCTCTGTTAAATTAACACTATATTGATTAAGATGTTGTTGAGCAATTTCTATGATACCTCCTAGGGTATTAGAACAGATTTTTGTGGGATTTTTAGCTTTGTGTAATTCGTCGTCATATCCTTGTGCTGATAATAAAGCATAGGAATAAATAAACTCACCACTAACTTTGGCAATAAGAAAAGGAATAATTAAATATCCTTGATAACTACTAGATTTTTCATACAGAAAACGATTCATAATTAACCATCACTTATGTTTAATAAATTAAAGCAAAGAAACATCAATCTCAGTTGATTGATTATACATTGTTGCCAGAAATCATTATTTATAAAATGGACACAGCAAGGTGATTTGTAAGTACAGTTGATTAGTTCTACAAAAAACACAACTTACTCAAAGGTTGCGTCAAGGTAGTTATAAATTTGATAATACCATCAGTATATCAAAAAATGTTCACTTCGCAAAGACCTGAAATCAATCATCTACTGACTGGGGATCAATGGATAAAGAGCTATTTATGAGGATGGATATGATAATATCGTAAATTCATCAAATTTAATTACATTAGAATCAGGCTGACGAGTATCAAAATAATAACTACTTACTGTTCCTTTTTCTGTCTCTAAAATGCTAAAAACTGTAAGATCATTACTAGCAATGTAAGGTAATGGATGATTATTTTCATCTTTTAAAGGAGCTAAATTAGGAATAATGGGTTTAAGTCCATTGGGGTCTCCTATTTCGACATAATTGGACTTAGAATAATCAGGAGGAATGGGTCTTTTATTATTTCCTAAATGTGCGCCATAACTATTACCCACGTTAGAAGATTCTAGAAAATTGATGCCTGTTGAACTGATAAAACGGTTCCAAAGATGAGAGTGACCATAAAAAACTAAGTTAACGTTTGCTGTTTCTAAAAGTGGCATTAAATCTCGAATAATATAATCATTTTCTTTGGGATATTGATAGCGAATTTCAGTTATATTACTATCATTATCATGGGCTATATTTTGTAGGGGATCAGTGTAGGGTGGAACAATATTTCCTCCTAATGTATGAACGGGATGATGAAACATGACTATTTTATATTTTGCTTGTTTAAAGGCTTCACTGTTGAGTTCATTTTCTAACCATTGATACTGGTCACTTCCTTTTTGAATCGGTTTAAAAATATGTTGACCATAACCCCAATTTTCAGGGTTGTTTAAAGCTTTTTCTGATTCTTGGTATCTTCCTTGAACATTGGCATTTAAGTTAGGGGAACGCCAAATATTAGTCACTTGTAATACCACTAAACGAATATCTCCAAATGTCACAGCATAGTAATGGCTATTATTGGATTCTGTTTGAGGAAAAGAAAAAATCTCTTCATAAGTATCGGTATTAAATGAATTATTTTTTACCCATTTTTTTTCAATATCAGGATCATGATCAGGATTAATACTACTAGCTTTTTCTAAGTAAATATTTTTAGCGATTTTTTTTGGTATAGCATCTACAAATTGTTGAGATAATCGTTTATTTTCTGACCATCTTCCCATCACTTCATGATTGCCAATGGTAGGATATAAAGGGGCAAATTGAGTTAATTGACCCCCATGATAGACTGTATTTTCTATGGTATAATTAGCCAATCCTTGGAGACAGGGGAAAAATGCCCCACCCTGTTGATCATCAAACCATTCCGAAGCGCGATCGGGAATATTCACTAAATCTCCAGCAAAAAAAATAGCGTCAACTTGACCGATTGTTTCCACAACTTTTTGCATATTGGCTGCTACCATTGGCTTTAATTGATGGTCAGAAGTTAATAAAATCTTTAGAGGAGTTTTCTTTTTAGGAGAAGCAGTCAAAGAAAATATTTTACTTTCAATTTTATTATTTTTAACAAAACTAACCACTTTATAAGGTATTTTTTCTCCTTGGTTTAACCCTCTAATTTCTCCTTCGTGTCGCCAGATTACTCGTTTTGTGGTCTGAGAATAATCACTGTTTACCTTTGATTGTTCATCTTCTCTTGTCCGACTTAATTGACTGGTTCTAGCGATTACCTCTTGATCTAAATTATGTCCATAAATAATTTTGTTTGCAATTCCAGGAAATTCCGTAAACCAAACCACTTTAATAGATGATGGTGTGGGAAACTGTAAAAAAGGATCACTGAGTAAAGAATAAGAGGAATTAGAATGAAGAGAAGACATTTTTATAATTAATAAAAAAGTAAGGATAAATAATAGCGTAGGAATGATTTTAAATAAATTCAAGGGTCTAAAAAAAAAATTAACTTTTTTAACTAAATCTTAAACAAGAAGAAATATAAGGTGATTGTACAAATATAAACTGTAAAATGAATTTAATTCTAAATTCTTATTTCCCCCAAACCAGTTACTGTTCACTGTTTTCTCTTCCCTGTTGCCTAATCAAGATGAATCCCATTCAACGGACATAGGTTACAGATAAAGAGAAGCTTGCTAAACTAAACTAGATACTTAATGAATCTACCTATGAAGATTCTTGTACTTTCATCCCTTTTTCCTTACCCACCAATACAGGGAAAAGCTCAGGTGAGAACCTTTTCCTTCCTTAAACATCTTAATACAACCTATGACATTACCCTAGTTACTCAAAAATCAGAACAAGCATTAGAAGAGGACATTGATGCGCTACAACAGCAGATTAATCATTGTCATATCTTTCCTAGGGTTACCCATCAGGACAATAACCAAGGTTTCCTAGAAACAGCCAAAAAGTTAGGGGTGTTTGTACAACAAGGAACACCACCAGGGGTTTTATCCCATTACTCCCTCGACATCCAGGAATGGTTAGACCAAGCCATTGAATCTGGAGACTTTGATATCTTGTTATGTGAAGGAAGTGCCAACGAAATCTATATTAGACCGGAATGGCACGAAAAGATTCCGATGGTTATCAATATCCACCGCTCTGTCTATGGCAAATATAAGCATCAAATGGAAACCAATGCCAATGATAGTGGATTAAGGGAACAATTGAGTTTACCCCTATTACGGCGTTATGAAAAACAATATTGTCATAAATTTGCTGCGGTAGTGGTGGCCAATCAAACAGAACAGCAAATTTTGAAAAATCTAAAATTAGAAGTCCCTATCACCCTCGTTCCCAATGGATTAAACTTGCAGGTTTTTCCTAAACGTCGCAGCAATCAATCAGGACACCGTATCACTTTCGTCGGTACGATGGATAAACCGGCTAATATCGATGCAGCACGATTTTTTAGCTTAGATGTCTTCCCGAAAATTCGTCAACGTTACCCCGATGCAACCCTTGATATCGTCGGTAGTCGTCCCGTCCCCGAAGTCTTAGAATTAAACGAATTATCAGGAGTCAATGTCACTGGACAAGTTCCTTGTGTTCTCGATTATCTTCATAACACCACCGTATCGGTTATTCCCATTCGTAAAAGTGTCGGAACCAAAATGCGAACCCTCGAAGCATTGGCCACAGGAACCCCATTGGTGGCCAGTGATTATGGTTTGGAAGGGTTATCCGTTGATGGGCCGGGAGTCCCTCTCGTGGCCATGAGAGCCAATGATGTGGATGAATATGTCTATGCGGTGGGCCGTTTATTTCAAGATGACAAACTACGGGAAAAATTATCCGACAATGGACGAAGTTTGGTCGAAAACGAATATACTTGGGAGCAAATGAGTCATCGTTATGAACAAGTGTTGCTCGATACTTATAATAAATTCACCTAATCCTCTGCAGTCTAATTATGTCAAATCCTCAAATTGCTGCAATTATTTGTACCCATAACCGCGATCGCTATTTGGGTGATTCCATTAACAGTCTTCTGACCCAAGAGGGGGTCAATTATGAAGTCCTCATCGTGGATAATGGGTCGACAGACAGCACAAAACAGGTGGTTGAACCCTTTTTATCAAAATCTCAAGTTAGATACGTTTATGAGCCAATTTTAGGGCTATCCGTCGCCCGTAACCGAGGGGCAACCGAAACCACTGCGCCGATTTTGGCCTATCTCGATGATGATGCCATTGCCTCAACTCATTGGTTAAGGGTGTTAGTGGACGCTTATGAGCAGAACGAAAAATTAGCGATCGCAGGGGGTAAAGTTACCTTAATCTGGCCCGATAATATCACCCCGCCGACTTGGATTTCTGAGGGGTTAGCAGGGGGTTTAGGGGCTTACGATTTAGGGGATAAGGTCGTTTCCATTACCAATCCGCAACTGACCCCTAGAGGGTTAAATTATTCCTTGCGACGGTCGTTTTTAGAGAAAATAGGAGGGTTTGATGCTAATTTAGGGAGAGTGGGCAAAAAATTGCTCTCTAATGAAGAGTTATTTATGACAGAATTAGCGTTAACTCAAGGATGGGACGTGGCCTATCTTCCCGATGCCCTGGTTGCCCATAATGTTGCCCCTGAAAGGCTACAACGTGGTTGGTTTTTGCGTCGTAGTTGGTGGCAAGGGGTGAGCGAATGTTATCGCGAAGAAATTGCCGGACGAACGGGTATTAACCAGTTGGGAAGAGGGGGAGAACGATTAATCAGAGGCTTATATAAATCTTTAAAATATATTAGTAATCCGGCCCAGAGTTTTGATAATTTAGTTTATGCTTATGGTCAAATTGGCTATTTAAAAGAAGTCATGCAATTACTCTTTAAATCATCAAAAAAATAATTAGATAATATGGGACAAAAAACAGCATTAATCTGTGGCATTTCTGGACAAGATGGGGCTTATTTAGCCCAGTTTCTTTTAGATAAAGGTTACCTGGTGTGTGGAACCTCACGGGATGCTCAAATGTCCTCTTTTCAAAACTTAGTTCGTTTAGGAATTAGAGAACAGGTAAAAGTGGAATCCATGGCCCTCAATGACTTTCGTAGTGTGCTACAAATCCTTAATAAAATTGAACCAGATGAGGTGTATAATTTAGCGGGTCAAAGTTCAGTGGGACTCTCCTTTGAACTGCCGGTGGAAACCTTAGAAAGTATTGCTACCGGTACGTTAAATTTACTGGAAGCCATTCGGTTTACTGGCGCACCCATTAAGTTTTATAATGCAGGGTCTAGTGAATGTTTTGGGGATATTGGTACAGTTCCTGCCGATGAATTAACCCCTTTTCGTCCTCGCAGTCCTTATGCAGTTGCTAAATCTGCGGCCTTTTGGGAAGTGGCTAACTATCGGGAAGCTTACGGTATTTTTGCTTGTTCTGGTATCTTATTTAATCATGAATCTCCGTTACGTCCCCGACGATTTGTAACTCAAAAAATCGTCGCTGCTGCCTGTAAAATTGCTCAAGGGGCTTCCCATCAATTACAACTGGGAAATGTTAACATCAAACGGGACTGGGGTTGGGGCCCCGAATATGTTCAGGCTATGTACTTAATGCTGCAACAATCTCAAGCTGATGATTATGTTATTGCCACAGGAGAGAGTTATTCCTTAGAAGCATTTGTTATCGAAACCTTTAAATGCTTAGGATTAAATTGGCAAGATTATGTTATCAGCAATCAAAGTTTATTCCGTCCCACCGATATCTCTTATAGCTGTGGTAACCCCAGTAAAGCAGCCCAAAAATTAGGTTGGAAGGCTCACTACAAAATGCCAGAAGTGGTTAAAATGATGGTGGATAATGCCCTCCCATAAAAGTAGAGGTAGGAAATTATGAAACCCCTACCCCTTCATTGATTAATTCAAAGATTAGAAATTAGAAGCGACCACGGCCTCTACCACCACCACCACCACCGTTAAAGGAAGCGCGAGGTTGTCTTTCTTTGGCCTTATTAACTTTTAGGGTACGACCCATCCATTCAGCCCCATCTAAGGTAGAGATAGCTTGCTCTTCTTGGTCATCAGAGTTCATTTCCACAAAAGCAAAGCCACGCATACGACCAGTATCACGGTCTGTAGGGATATGAACCCGCTTAACCTGACCATAGTCTGCAAAAACTTCGTTAAGGTCGTCTTTGGTTACTTCATAGGATAAGTTTCCTACATAAATAGACATTTTTAGATTATCTCCGGTATTTACAAGGATTGTAGAGAATGAGTGATCGGAGAGAATCGTATCAAGGCTGAATGGGAAATACCCGTCAATGCTAATAACAAGATCTGCTACCGAATACTTATTGGTCTCGCTTTATACTGTAACATATTTTGTGAAATTATGAGCATAGAGGTTTTTGTATCTTAATAGGTATAAACAATGAAATTATTAATGATTTGTGCTACGTTTCCTTACCCTCCTAGTCGGGGGGGAACTCAAGTTAGAACGTTTAACTTATTAAAACAGTTAAGTGATGAGCATGAGATTACTTTAGTTACCCAAAAATCTGAAGATGTTACCCCAGAAGAAATAGAGGGTTTAAAGGGTTGGGTTAAAACTTTGATGTTATTTCCTCGTCCCACTAATCCCAAGACAGGAACAGTGGAAAAACTGAAGCGATTTAGTGAATTTCTGATCACAGGAACTCCTCCTAATGTTTCTTTTGTATACGATCAATCCATTCAAGCTTGGCTAGATGAAGCGGTTAACAATAATAAGTTTGATGCCATTACTTGTGAGCATAGTGTCAACGAGATTTATATTCGTCCTTATTGGAAAAATACCATAAAAACTGTGATCAATAGTCACAGTTCTGTGTCTCGTACTTGTCAACATCAACTAGAAACTCAAACCTCAGAAAACCCTCAACGGGATCGCCTTTATTTACCGTTATTAAAACGCTACGAAAAACGAGTTTATCAAAAATTTTCCCAGATTGTTGTCACTACAGAGGAAGACTATCAACAGCTGAAACAATTTAATATCAAGTCTTCTGTTTCTGTCCTTCCCAACGGAGTCGATTTAGAGATTTTTCCCTATCGAAATAGTGATCCAGGGGGTCATCATTTAGTGATTACAGGAGGAATGGATTACGTAGTCAATATTGATGCAGCTTGCTTTTTTGCTCAGGATATTTTTCCTTTATTACAGCAAAAATATCCCAATGTTACGTTAACAATTGTTGGGGCAAATCCAGCACCCTCTATTGTAAAATTAGGAGAAGAAACTGGGATTAAGGTCACAGGAAAAGTACCGTCAATGGTGGACTATTTACATCAAGCAACGGTATGTGTTATTCCCTTACGGTCAGGATTTGGTATCAAAAATAAAACCCTAGAAGCCATGGCCGCAGGGGTTCCAGTTGTCGCAAGCGATCGCGGTTTAGAAGGAATGGAAGTGGATGGGGACAAGGCTTGTTTACGAGCCTTAAGAGCTAATACAATCGAGGAATATATCGAAAGAATTTCTGAATTATTTGAAGATGAAATATTGCGTCAAACTTTATCAAAAAATGGTCGAGAGTATATAGAAAATAATTTTACTTGGGAAATGATCGGCAAAAAGTATGAGAAAATAATCATGAATTAAATACTTAAAAAGGTTGATATAGTAAAGAGAAATAAAACCCATTTTCTTGCCAAGAATTCCCTTGTTTTCTAGTCGGTTCCAGAGGAATTCCATAATCAATGCGAAGATCAATATTAGATGTAATTTCCCATCGAAACCCTAGTCCAATACTCATTAACGTAGTCGGATCAGGATCAGGTAATAAATGATTCCATCCTGTTCCTATTTCAAAAAATGGGGTTAATTGTAATGCTCTTGAATTTTCTAGGAGAGAAAATTGAGTTTCAATGGAGGCAATAAAACCGTTATCTGTAAGTAGTTTATTCTGACGATATCCCCGTACACTATTAATCCCACCGATGGGAATTTGTTCCAAAGGAAGTAATGAATCAGGGGTAACTTGAGTGTCAACACTGGTTAATAATAACCATCTTGGAGATAACTGTTGAACCCATTGAACTTGACCTTGCCAGGAAAAAAAACGACCATCTATGCCAATATTATTAATACTTGGGTTAAACAAATCAACCCCAAAATTAAACTGAGAACGGACAGCTAAGACGCTAGATTTTCCTCGGTTTAAATATTCTTGAAAAAACCGAATTCCTGTTAGTTTAGTAGTCCCATTTTCTGCTGCAACGGATAAAGAAAAAGGTTCATCTAATAAAAAAGTTTGTTCTCGACGACGATCTAATGTAATACCGAAACTGAATTCGTGGTCGATATTTTTAATAATCGGTTGACGAAAGGTTAAAGACAGGGTTTCATTTTCACTATTAATATCAAATTCATCGAATTGTTCTGAAATAATACCACTATCACTATTCCAATAACGAACACTAATGCTGCCATCGTAAGCATTAATGGGAATGGTATAAGCAATATTATAAAAATCCAGTCCTTCTGTGCGATCGTATTCAGCATAAATGCCATCTCCCCACCCCACTAAATTCTTATGATTTAAAGAGATAATTCCTTGAGTCGAACCGATACTAGGAGGACGATAATTATCTGTTCCAAGGGTTGCTTGAAAAGCTGAAGCTTCTTCAACTTCAACCATCAAAATGCTGTTTCCTGGTGCGCTACCCGCCGTTAATTCTGCATTAATTTGTTCAACTAAAGGATCTAATTTTAATAGTTCTAACGCTTCCTCAATTTGATTTTGATTTAAAGGTTTTTTACTAACCCGTTGTAGACGACTACGAATATAATTATCTTGTAACCGTTCTAACCCACTAATTTGTATCTCTTCTAAACTACCTTCAATAATTTGGATCGTTACAATTTCTTGGCTCAAATCTTGATTATTAGGGAGAAATGCACCCGAATTAATATAACCATTATTCAGATAAAGTTGTGTCAGTTGTGAGCGTAAACATAATAAATTTTCCAAGGTAACTTTTTTTTCATTAAAAGGTTGGATGAGTTGAGAAATTTCGGCATCAAGTACCGTATTATTTTCTACATTAATATATTGAATAAAAAAGCTTTCATCGTTGGTTTCTGAGGAAGAGGTTAAACAAGAAGAAGAGCGATCAATAGAATTTTCAATTTGAGTCAAGATTGTATGAGAATTCTCTTTGAATCTGTTGGTTTCTTTTTTAACTTTCTTGACTTGCCATGATGATTGTTGATTGATTAAATTGGATTTACTGTAAATAGGTTCAGCCAGGGTTTTTAAGACGCAAGTTTGTAAACTAGATAAACAGAATACTAGGATCAATGTATTTTTCACGACTTCATAATTTAAGCTTTAGAAAACAGTTTTTAAGTAATTCTAAAATAGAACATTTTTACAGAAATAGCAAAACTATACCGAAATGAAGCAATCTACCATAGACATAGAGATTGCTTCGGGGGATTTGTGTGGTAATCAAAGCCTACTGTTTATATTCCTCCTCGCAATGACCACTAAAGTTTAATTATGAACAAAAAACTAAAGGGTCACTTCAACAAAATCATTACTGCTTAATTCTGTAGCTTGAACCCCTTTGATAATCCCTAATACTTGGTTATCAAATATGACAGAAGTATCATTACCTGCATCACTTAAGCTTAAAGAACCAAAGGTGACATTATCCGTTAAACCGATCAAATCTACACCTAATTCAAAATCACTGATGGTATCCGTTCCTTGATTACTTTCCAAGATAAAGACATCACTTCCACCCTTACCGATGCGCGTATCATTTTCAGTAAGTCCCAAGAGATAATCGTCACCGTCTGTACCAATAATAGCCCGATTGCCGGTCAAAGGGTCATAAGCAGTTCCTTGTAACCCATTATTCCCTTCAATGGCTAAATAATTGACCACCTCCGTTGTATGCTTAGTTTCGTTGTCAAACGTGGTGTCTTCTTGTAGGGTTACCTGAACCCCATTAGCAGTGAGGTTTTGAAAGCGAAGGGTAGAGGGGTCAGGACCATCATAAGTAGCAATATTGGCTAAGAAATGGGGAGTATTGTCGAATGTGCCTCCAAAATTAAGGTTAGATAATCCGTGGGTGACACTATCACTGGTACTACCTGCTTGAAAGGTGACCCCATTACTATTACCGTTACCCGAAGCAATAGCAATATAACCGATGGTTTCGACCAGATGGGTTTCGCTGTTTCGTCCTTTGATTTCGTCTTCTTCCATGACCACTTCAAACCCATCAGCAGAGGCGTTTTGTTGACGAGTTCGCACTAAGTCGCTTTCGTTATCGGTTTGAACTTGACTAAAGATGACAGGAGTATCAGCAAAGTCGATGTCAAACTCAATGGTTTGCCAAGGAGTTAAGCTATGGTTAGCGAGGTTAGTTGTCGCATCGGTATTTAAGGTCCCCACTTCCACCAGGGTTCCGTCAGAGAGTTGATAGGTTCCTGCTTCAAAAACAAGATAACTGAGGGTTTCTAAAATATGAGTCCCGTCTTCGTTAATGGGTTCTTGTAGGTAAATATCGAAGCTATTATCAGTCACATTAGTAATGCGAGGGGTAGCTAGTTGATAGCCGTTGTAAGAGACAGACGGGGCGAAAATGACGGGATTATGATAAGTCTGATCGAGGGTGATGGTTTGCAGATTATGATCGAGGGTAATGGTATCTGCTTCTCCTAGATTGAGATTATCCGTCATCAGTGCAATATTCAAACTGACACTAGAAGGAACCGGATCATTGTTGCTATCATCAACACTGTAGCTGAAACTTCCTGCATTGCCATTCTCATCAGGAACAGGAACAAATTTTAAGTTAGTTAATTCCGTGGTGGTTAACGTATCCCCAATTGCTACAGGAGAACCATCAGATTTTTGAATTTCTCCTTTAGTTGGATTGGGAATAGTATCAACCTGAATGTTTAGAGAATCATTTTCTGGATCACTGGGGGCAGTAATATTAAGATTGATGGTAGTATCTTCCTTAACAACTAAGGTTTTCGGTGCTTCGACTGTGGGAGGTTGGTTCCCTGAAACCGTTACAGTTGCAGTTTCAACTTGAAGACTAAAAGCAGTCTGTCCACCGTTAGATGTGGTGTTGTAAATTCCTCCTTCTGTTCCTTGGGTTTCATCCCATGCTCGATATTGAAAAGTAGCAGTACCATCATAACTAGGATCGGCATTAAAACGAATTTGGCGATTTGCGTTTAATAATCGTGCATCGCTATCGCTAACGTTACCGAAATCAACCCAATTGTTATTATCATAATACTGCCAAGAGCCATTCGTATTGTCCACAGAGGTAATAGCGATCGCTTCTGTAACAGAATTGTCAACATCGGTAATAGAACCATCAATAACGATTTGACCAACGGTACTCCCATCTTCATCGTTCTCAACTACAGGATCACCCGAAATATTGAGAATGGGTGCATCGTTAACAGGAGTAATGTTGAAACCAACATAAGAAGGAACAGGATCATTATTGCCATCATCCACACTATAATTAAAGCTTCCTGCGTTACCATTCGCATCAGGAACAGGAACAAATTTTAAGCTAGTTAATTCTGTGATGGTTAGCATATCCCCAATTACTACAGGAGAACCATCAGATTTTTGAATTTCTCCATCGGGAAGACTATCAACTTTAATGTTTAGAGGATCATTTTCGGGGTCGGTAGGAGGGTTAATATTGAGGTCAACCATAGTATCTTCTGGAAATTCTATGGTTTTTGGGTCATCAACGATGGGAGGTTGATTCCCTGCAACAGTCAATATAAAGGTATCGTCTGCTGTAGCTGTTGCCGTATCTGTTGCAATAACTTTGATACCTAATGTGCCAACATCACTATCGGTAGGTGTTCCGCTAAAAGTGCGAGTGTTGTTATCAAAGATTAACCAAGAAGGTAAGGGATTTTCATTGGATAATGTAGCAGAATAAGTTAAGGTATCACCTACATCAATATCTCGGAAAGTATCATTAGCAAAAGTAAAAGAGAAAGGCTCATCTTTTGTTGCCATTTGATCCGAAATAAAATTAATTAATTCGGGGTTATCATTAACATTTTCAATGGTTAATGCAAAGGAAGTCGAAACATCATAAAAAGACGTATCAGTAGCAGTTACGGTAATATTAGTTGTCCCAACATCATCATTGGTAGGTGTTCCGCTAAAAGTACGAGTATTGCTATTAAATTGTAACCAAGAGGGTAAAGAACTAGCAGAATAGCTTAAGATATCGCCGTTATCAATATCTTTGAAGGTATTACTCGGAAGTGTGAATGAGAAGAATTGATCTTCGTCAGTCCTCTGACTGGGAATCGGATTTTCTACCGTTGGTGCGTCATTAACCCCGTTGATAGTTACATAGACATTTGCAGTATCTGATTCACCAAATACATCTTTAATAGTGTAAGAAAAAACTTCGGTAACAGATTGCCCTTGACCAAGAGAATTAAATTGTCCCCCTAAATTATAGATGATGGGATTTATTTGACCTATGAGTGATATCTCATCCCCATCAGGATCATAATCATTGGCTAAAACATTAATAGGAATAGAAGAGACATCTTCATTAGTATTGACAAAATCATCAACTGCAACTGGTGGATTATTATTGATTCCTCCTTCTACTTTATTCTTAGTGGTATCAAGAACTTCTGCTAACTTATTACCACTTTGACGAATAATTACTTTAGTTCCTGATTGTTCTAGTTGATAGTTTTGTATGTTACGAATGCGATCGCCTTCACTATAATTAAAGTCGTGAATTGTCGCCCAACCCTGACCATCAAAATGTGCGATTCCAAAACTATCAGCACCACCTCTACCATACCAGTCATCTTGTCCTAAGTTTTGCTCTTCTGGTTCGCTTTCTGTAGGGGCAAAAAAATCATCTCCATCACCACCGTAGATGGTATCATCCCCTTCACCACCATAAAGAGTATCATTTCCGCTTCCACCCCTTAATTCATCGTTACCTGGTTGACCCAACAAAATATCATTATCTTCTTGTCCATAAAGATAGTCGCCTCCAGTTCCACCTCTTAATTCATCGTTTCCAGATCCACCTTCTAAAAAATCGCTTCCAGTTTGTCCATTTAAGGTGTCATTTCCAAGACCACCACTTAATATATCATCGCCTCCCCCACCAAGAACACAATCGTTTCCATTATTGTTGGGATATCTGTTGTTGGGAAATGTGTTGTCTCCACTACCGAGTTGAATACATTGCATGATTAATCTCTCCTAAAATGTGTAAATAGTTGTCAATGAAAAAAAATACGAACCAGAAATTAAACCACAACGATGTCGCTATGATTGATCTCGTTCACCCCTGAAAGTTGAGCGATCGCTTCTCCCCGATAGGAAAGTATTTGGTTGGTAAAATCAAAATGTCTCTCAAACTGATTAACACTCAGTTGACCCAAAGACAGCTTATTAAAACCACTTTGGAGTAATTCCAACTTGTCCCCTTCAAAAGAACTAAAATCGGTAATCGTATCTCTGCCATGAGAGGGTTTATTGAAGACAAAGCGATCGCTGCCATCCCCTCCGGTCAAAATGTCGGCCTGTTGTCCACCGCGAAGGGTGTCATTTCCCATACCCCCTTGCAGGGTATCAATGGCTTTTCCCCCATAGAGAACATCGTCTCCTTCATCTCCAGAGATGAAGTCTTTTCCTTCTTCTCCTTTGATAAAGTCATTACCATGACCCCCAATTAAGGTATCTTGGCCAGTGCCTCCAGACAGTTGATCGTAGTTATCTCCCCCTTCCAGGCGATCGTTATCATCGTTACCGTAGAGGGTATCTCGGCCGCTTCCACCGATTAAGGTATCGTCTCCAACCCCTCCTTCTAGGGTGTCGTCTCCAGAACCCCCATCAATGAAGTCTTTTCCGTTACCACCGGAAGCATAATCATTTCCTGCATCTCCATACAGTCGATCCGCTTTTTTACCCCCAAACAGTTGATCCTGTCCGTTACCACCGTACAGGGTATCAAAACCGTCTCCTCCTTTGAGAGTGTCACCCCCTAATCCCCCGGTAAGGCTATTATCTGAACTATTACCGATAATGGTATTATTGGCATCGTTACCAAACCCGATGGTTGCATTGCCGTCTAAGAGGGTTATATTTTCAAAATAAAGATAAGGGGCAACATTTAAGTTGGTATTAAAAGCGGTAATGATCGTATCGTTGCCTTCGTTGGCATTTTCAATGAAGACATCCCCTGAACTTTGGACATAATAGGTGTCGTCCCCTGAACCCCCTGTAAGAGTATCATTACCCGATCCACCGTTAAGGGTATCATTGCCTGATCCACCGTTGAGAATATCATTGCCCGATCCACCACCTAGATCATCGTTACCTGATCCCCCGTATAAGGTATCATTTCCTTGGTTTCCTTTGAGTAGATCGTGACCCGATCCACCATCGAGAAAGTCGTTGTCATCCCATCCGTATAGGGTATCGTGACCCGATCCACCGATTAAGGTATCATCTCCTGGATCACCGTCTAATAGGTCATTTCCTGCTTCGCCATTGAGCAGATCATCGCCGTAATGACCATCTAAAATGTCATTATCATCACCACCATAAAGGCTATCATCGCCGTAATCACCGTATAACCAATCGTTACCTTGGCGACCATACATGATATCGTTACCAAAACCGCCATTACTCTGATCATCTCCTGCGAGTAAATCAATCACATCACTCTGAGAGGTTCCGTTGATAGTTACATCGTTTCCAGGGGTTCCTTTAATATTTGCCATCAGTTTCATCTCCTACTTAAAAAACAATTGATGAGGTCAAAAAAGACTAAAAATCTCTCAACAACTTAGATATCAAAGTTGCTCACTGTAGAATTCAGTTCAAAAAAATAACTAAAACAAGCTCAATTTTTGGGTTTTCAACAACCACTACTAGAAGCTAAACAATTAGACTCTTGGATAGATCGCAAGTTATGATTTCTGTAACTGCCATCACTACCGTAACGACTACGATATTGTTGCTGATAACTATTATTTCGTTGATGGGACTGTATTCTATATTGATAAGCTCGATAAAGTTCTGCACATTGTTGAGGACTTAAAGCAGCATTCCTAGTTATTCTTCCTGAACAATGGGTATTTAATAAATTTCTCATTTCTGCTGTCGTCAGTTGTTGGGCTTTGGTTTCCAGGTGATGAAAAGGTAATAAGGTTATCAAAGTAGTTAAAGCTAGATAGGTTAGGTTGCTTTTCATTGTGTTTAACTAATTATTTCTGCTGTCAACCCCATCATAGATAACCCTATATTTTTAGGAAATGATGTTTTGTGTAAACTTGATTGCAGAAAACGGTAAAGGGATTTGCACTTTTCTGCAATGATCAAAAATTGATCATCGGTTACTCACTCGAAGGATGAGCATTTTTTTGATAAATGCGTTAGCATACAAGCGCGAATTTCTAACCCAAGGCTGTGACAAGATTAAACCCACCACAAATCTTTCCCCTCATCAGCAGCACCATTGGCGTTATGTTGATGCTGCAACCCCTATCCTTAGCGCAAGTCACCCCCGACAATACTTTAGGGGCAGAAAATTCAAAAGTTACGAATTTAGATCAACTGAGACAAAAAATTGATGGGGGGGCGATTCGGGGAAATAGTTTATTCCATAGTTTTTTGGAGTTTAATGTCAGAGAAAATGGGAGTGTTTATTTTTCTAATCCTGCGGGAATTAACAATATTCTCTCTCGTATTACTGGGGGAAATGCTTCTCATATTTTAGGGACGTTAGGCGTATTAGGAAACGCTAATTTATTCTTAATTAATCCCAATGGTATTATCTTCGGTGAAAATGCAACCTTGGATGTTAAAGGGTCTTTTTATGGGACGACATCTGATAGTATTCAATGGGGAGAAAACGGCTTTTTTAGTGCCATAGAACCTAAGAAAAGTAATTTATTATCGATTAATCCAGATACCTTATTTTTTAACCATGCGGCTAACCATCAAGGGAGTATTATTAATCGAGGAAATTTACAAGTCGGCGAAGATTTAACTTTAGTTGCTGATAATTTGGACTTACAAGGGCAATTATATTCAGAAGGTAATCTTACTTTACACGGGTTAAAGTCAGTTAAGATACGAGATACTGTAGCTAATCCTTTCATTGCTGTTGCCAGAAATAATTTATTAGTCAGAGGTAATGATTTACTGGATATCTTTATTTTGAATAATCCTCAGAGTGGTTTATTCTCAGGAAAAAATATGACATTTTCTTCTGCTAATTCAGTTATTGGAGATGCTCATATTTGGAGTGGAGAAAATTTTCGTATTGAAACATTGGAAGGAAAATTAGGTAACTTATATAGCCCGAATGATCCCATTATTCGTTCTTTAGGAAACGTAGAAATCTTTGCTTATCAGGGTGCTTCTTTACACATCATAGCTGGTGGTTCAGTTGATATTAATACAATTATTATTACTAATACAGATACGTTACAAAACTCGATCAATCCTATCACAACGCCTGAGTTGGCGACGGTTAATTTATCTGATGGTCAAACCATCGTAATTGACGGTAATAAGAAACCTACTGTGGACATTCGTGCTGGAGTTAAACCTGCTTTCATTACAGGAGATTTTCTGACAGGTAATGGCAATTTTGTTCCTCCCTTTAATTTTACAGAAAATCCATCAAGTGCTGACATTAAAATTGGTGATATTTTGATGATACCCAGTGGAGGGCAAATATTATTAACTAATCAATTTGAACCCAACACTAACCTAGATAAAGGTGAAATTAGCCTAGAAAATGATGGCTTTTTGGGATTTAACCTCATTAATAATTCTGGTGGTGATATCATAGTAGATTCAAAAAACGGGATTATAGTAAATGGTAGTTTCTTGAGAACTTCATCGACTAATGACCAAGGGGGAAATATTTCATTAATAGCTCAAGAAGATATTAGATTAATGTCTGGAGCATCCATGATTTCTGATGGCTTAACAAACGGTAAAATAAAGCTAAAAACGAATCAAGATATTTTGATTGAAGAAGGACTTATTTCTAGTAGTATTATAAGTAATTCTATCACTAATATTTCTAATAATATAGAAGATAGTATTGAGATCAATGCTAGATCATTAACCCTTACAAGCGGCTCATTTTTATCAGCTTCTACTTCTGGAGCAGGCAGTGCTGGAAAAATTTATATTAATCTGTCTGATACCCTTTCTTTATCAGGAGAAGATAGGCAAGGATTTAGTAGTAATATAGCGAGTATTGTTGGTACAAATGCAGAGGGAAATTCAGGAGAAATCACCATTAAAACTGAGTCTTTGCAACTTAACGATGGAGCAATAATCTCTTCTTCGACTTTTGGCAAAGGTAATTCAGGTGTTATTAGAATTAATGCAACCGATTTGGTCAATTTGTCTGGTATAGATAGTCAAGGATTTGGGAGTAGTATTTTCAGTATAGCAGGATCTACAGCTACAGGAAATTCAGGTAAAGTTATCATTAATACCCCTACTCTATTGTTAAATAATGGAGCAATTATATCAGCTTCTACTCTTGGAAAAGGTGATGCAGGAATTGTCAAAATTACAGCGACTGATATGATCTCTTTGTCGGGGATAGATGATAATCAACTAGGTAGTAATATTCAAAGTCAAATTGGGAGAGATGCCGAAGGAAGTGCAGGAGGCATTGATATTAATACAGATTCTTTGTATCTGAGTGATGGAGCAATTATATCTACTTCTACTTTAGGAAAAGGGGAAGCAGGATTAATTCAAATTACTGCTGACAAGACTATCTCTTTGTCTGGAATAGATGGTCGAAATAATGAAAGTAGAATCTTTAGTCAAGTCAGTCGTCAAGCTGAAGGTAGTTCAGAAGGAATTATTCTTAATACTAATCAATTAACTCTCGATGATGGAGCCGTTTTATCAGCTTCAACAAGAGGCAAAGGTGATGCAGGAAGAATTGAAATTAATGCTGTTGATAGTATCATTTTATCTAGTCGTAAAAGTATAGGAGATGGTGCTTTAATTGAAAGTATTGTTGCCTCTGGTGCTGAAGGAAATTCAGAAGGTATTATTATCAATACTGAGTCTTTATTTGTGAACCAGGGATCTGTGTTATCTTCATCTACATTTGGAACAGGTAATGCAGGAAAAATTGAGATTAATTCTGAAGATACTATCTCTTTATCAGGATTAAACTCTCAAGGTAATATTAGTGCAATTTTTAGTCAAGTGAATAGTAATGCTAACGGTAATTCAGGGGGGATTTCTATTAATTCCAACGTTCTTGATTTACAAGATGGTGCAAAATTATCTACTGTTACCTTTGGAGAAGGTAGTTCAGGAAATATTGATATTATCTCTTCTGAAAAAATCCAATTACATGATAGTGAAATTAGTAGTTCTGTTGAAGAAAATGCTACAGGTAATGCTCAAAAAATTACTCTAAACACAGCTAATCTTAACTTAAATAATAGTAGCATCAATGCCACCACAGCAGGGTTAGGAAATGCTGGCAGTATTGAAACTGTTAATAACCAAACTATCAACTTAGATAATAGTACCATTTCTACAGAAATTACTAATACAGGACAAGCAACTCAACCCAGTAATATTATTTTCAATACTCAAAATCTTAATCTTAATAATAACTCAGAAATTACTGCTTCTACTGCAGGAAAAGGAGATGCAGGAAACATTGAAATTCCTAATGGTCAAAGCATAAACTTAAATCAATCAAAAATAACCGCTTCAACATCAGGACAAGGTAATACAGGGGAAATAAATCTAGAAGTAAGTAATCAAATCACCTTAAATAATAATAGTGAGATTAGTAGTTCTGTTGAAGAAAATGCTGAAGGCAATGCTAAAAAAATAACCCTAAATACGGCTAATGTTAACTTAAATAATAGTCAAATCAATGCCACTACAGCAGGGTTAGGAAATGCCGGAAGTATTGAAACGTTTAATAACCAAACTATCAACCTAAATAATAGTAGCATTTCGACAGAGATTACTAACACAGGGAAAGCTGTCCAACCGAGTAATATTATCCTCAATACTGGACAAATCAACCTTAATAATAACTCAGAAATTACTGCTTCGACGGCAGGAAAAGGTGATGCAGGAAATATATCAATTGATGCAAAAACGATTAACTTAAATAATAACAGTAATATTTTAACTATTGTTGAGCAACAAGCTATAGGAGAAGGGGGAAATATTAATATAAGAACCAGTGGTAATTCGGTTAATTTGAATAACCGTTCTCAAATTAGTTCCCGTTCTCAAGGAGTAGGAAATGCAGGGAATATTTTTATTGATAGTTTAGGTAGTATTCGTTTAAATGATAGTGATATTAGTACCACTTCTGAGCAAGCATCGGGGGGAGAAATTAGGATTTTTGGTTCTATTATGCGCTTCCGTGGTGATAGTGATATTAGCACTAATGTTAATAGTGGTATTGGGGGAGGGGGTGATATTTTGTTGAATGCGAATTCAATTATTTTATATGATGATAGTGATATATTTGCCTTTGCACAAGATGGACAAGGGGGTAACATTATACTCAATACACCTGTCTTTTTTGGAGAAGGATATCAAAGGATTAGAAACCAACAAAATACGGATAATTTAGATAATAACAATCAAGTTAATTTAGATGCGAGTGGCGCAATTTCTGGTAGTATTGTTGCTCCTGATTTAACGTTTATTCGTAACAGTTTAACTGAGTTACCTAGTAACATTATTAATACTGAACAATTAATTGCCAATACTTGTGTTGTTCCTAACCCTAATCAAACCGGTACTTTTATTATTACCGGTTCAGGGGGTTTACCCGAAAGACCGGGAAATACTAACCGTTCTTATTATTCTACAGGATCAATACAAACTCTTCCTAATCAGGATAATGCTTCACCTTCAGATTCACAAATTGTTGAACCTCAAGGGGTTTTTAAACTACCTGATGGAAGACGAATTTTAAGTCGTCGATGTTCTAAATAATAAAAAATGAATCAAAAATTATCGTTCATATTTTGCTTTATTTTAAGTTTGATGATTTCCCTAATTATCAACTGGCAAACGGTTGCTATCTCTCAAACTGTTAATATTAATTCTCTTGTTGAAAAAGGAGTGATGGAATATCAAAAAGGAAATTACAGAGCAGCGATCGCAATTTGGGAAGAAATCTTAAAGTCAGAAAAAAGTAAAAATAATCTAAATTATCAAGCAATTATTCAAGAAAATATAGCAAGAACTTATCAAAAAGTTGGGCAACTTGAACAAGAACTTGACTACTGGGAAAAAGCGATTAATAGCTATCAACAATTAAATAAGATTCAACAGGTTGGACGACTTTTAAGCGAAGAAGCACAAGCGTATAGTCGTCTTGGACAACATCAAAAAGCGTTGACACTTTTATGCAGTGAAAAAACTGACATAAATGAGCTAATTTGTAATTCTAATAGTGCTTTAGAGATTGCTAGAACCTATCAAGATAAGCAGGGGGAAATCGCTGCTTTAGGAAGTTTGGGGGAAATCTATCGATTAACAGGAAACTATCAAGCGGCCATTTATATCCTAGAAAATGAAGCTCTAAAAAAAATTAAAAATTTAGATAACTCAAATTATAAAGCTTCTTTATTTCATAGTCTTGGAAATGTATATTTTGCTCAAGCAAAACGATGGCAAAGTCAGGCTAATTCTGCTCAAATACGAAATGCTAATACAACAGCAGAAAAATTCATCAAAAATGCCAAACAAAGTAGTAAATTAGCTCTTTCTAATTATCAAAATGCTTTACAATTAAATCAAGAAAATAGAAACCTTTCAGAAGAGTTACAAATTTTACTCAATTTAATTCAACTCAACCAGCAATTTTCTGATTTAACTTCTATTGATGAACTTCAAGAAAAAGCTTTCAATCTACTGAATAAAGTTCCTAATTCATCAACTAAAATTTATAACATAATTAACCTAGCAATTACTTCTCCTTTAATTCAATGTCCAGTAATTTCTCCCTTATCCAATTCTCAATTGAAAGCAACATTACAAGAAGCTGTTGAAAATGCAAACCAATTAAAAAATCCTCGTACACAATCTTTTGCATTAGGTGCATTAGGTCACTTTTATGAATGCCAAAGCCAATATACAAACGCTTCAGAATTGACAAAATCGGCTCTTTTATTAGCCGAACAAAATCGAGTCTCTGATGATAGTTTATATCTTTGGGAATGGCAACTCGGTCGTATTTCAGAAGCATTGAAACAACCATCAGAAGCCATAAATGCTTACGAACGAGCTTATCATATTTTAGAGAATCTTCGTAGTGATCTTTTAGCAAGCAATCGTGATCTACAATTCGACTTTAGAGACACGATTGAACCCCTTTATCGTCAATTAATTCAGTTAATTTTAACGCAAGAAAATTCATCAAATGATTCTTTATCTCGACCTTTTATTGAAGCATTACAAACCCTTGATTCTCTCAAATTAGCTGAGTTACAAAACTATTTAGGAGATGATTGTATTTTAAGTGAAAGTAATGCAACAGGTAATCCACAAGGATTACTTAACCAGATTAGTGATAAATTAGATAATATCGGTCATGATACGGCTTTAATTATTCCTATAATTTTCCAAGATCGTTTAGCTATTTTATTGAGTTTACCTCAAAAAAATATTAGGGTTCATTGGGTCAATATTAGCGAAAGTCAATTAACAAAAGAATTAAAATCATTTTGGCAAGACTTACAATCTTTTTATGATTTATCCCAATCTTTTAAACTGTCGGCTCAAAAATTCTATCAATTACTTATTAGTCCCTTAGAATCGGATCTCGACTCAGCACAAATCGAAACTTTAGTGTTTATTTTAGACGGTAATTTAAGAAATATTCCGATGGCAACTCTTTATGATGGAGAAAAATTTTTAATTGAAAAGTATGCTATTGCCACCACACCAAGTTTAACCTTAACATCATTAAAGTCTTCTAATCTGAGAGATTCTTCAGTATTAGCGGTGGGAGTTTCAAAAGAATCAAAGGTTGAGCAAGAAAGTTATCCCCCATTACCCAATGTGGAAAGGGAACTTCAACAACTTTCAACTAATTTTCCTAACAGTAAATTATTATTGAATCAAGATTTTACTCGCCAAAACTTACAACAAGAATTTCAAGAAACCACTTATCCCATTATTCATATTGCCACCCACGGTAAATTCGGTACTATTCCCGAAGATAGTTTTTTAGTAATAGGTAATAATCAAAAACTAACCATTACTGATTTAGAAACAGATATTCGTAACTTTAACGAAAATTATAACCGTTTAGAATTACTCACTTTAACCGCTTGTCAAACCGCTATTGGCGACGATCGCACAACATTAGGGTTAGGAGGAATTACCGTACAAGCAGGTGTCAAAAGTACCTTAGCCTCTTTATGGTTTATTCGTGATGATTATGCAGAAACATTAATTACCGATTTTTATGAAAATTTAACAATAGGAATGAGTAAAGCAAAAGCTTTACAAAAAGCTCAAACAAACCTCATCAAACAAGGAGTGCATCCTGGTATTTGGAGTCCTTTTGTGTTAATAGGCAACTGGTTTTGATTGAGAAGGCAGAGGGAGCAGAGGGAGCAGAGGGAGCAGAGGGAGCAGAGGGAGCAGAGGGAGCAGAGGGAGCAGAGGGAGCAGAGGGAGCAGAGGGAGCAGA
>JASJDN010000177.1 GCA_030065205.1 Crocosphaera sp. | reverse complement strand
CGTAGATATATCGAAGAACAACGGCATCATGATACCACTTAATGCTTTTTCATAAGTCGATGTTCACGGCTAATAAATTAGCCGAGTCGCGCTTCATCTCCTACTTAAAAGATAGGAGTTTTCGCGCTCCCCTGTTAAATTATAAACGAGAAACCAATTGATCTGATGAATGGTAAACCGTTTCCTCGTATAATCCTTCCTCTAACAAAAGAATGGTGATGGTTTTATGGATGGGATCAACAATCCAATACTCATCAACCCCCAATGCTGCATATTCTGACCGTTTATAACGATAATCCCGAGTCCGAGACTCAGGGCTAACAATCTCAACAATTAATAACGGCGGAATCTCGACAATAGCGGACTGACGTAATAAGTCTTGAATGATATTGGCTTCAATAATACACAGATCACTAATACGAGATTTACGCCATCCTGTTCTTACTCCGGCTTCTTTAAAACAGAGTAAAGGAAGGGATTTTTCTCTAATTAATTGGTCAAAATAACCCTCTAAAAACTTGGCAATTAATAAATGCTGGAAACTAGGAGGATTCATTACAACTAATTTTCCATCAACTAATTCATAACGATTATCAGACTCATCTCCATAGTTACAATAATCCTCAAAACTACAGATTTTTTCTGATATTTGACTCATACTCATCAGTCATTCCTCATCATCTTATTGTTAAGGAAATTCAAATAGGGTTACGTTGCTTAATCAGAGAAATCGCCCGAGTAACGCTTTCAGGAAAGATAACCACTAACCCCCCTTTCTCTACTTTATCTAAGCCATATTGAATGGCTTCTGTTTCATCCAAAATCGCTTCATAGTTGGCGTAAGACTTTTCTTGTAGAATCCCTTTAATGATTAAATCCGCAGCTTCTCCGTGATCGCGGCCTCGCTTATCATCATCTTCCTTGACAATAATGCGATCAAAGACCCTTGCTGCAATTTGACCTAAGAGAATTAAATCTTCATCTCGACGATCGCCGGGTCCTCCCACCACACCTAACCGTTGTCCTTGCCAGTTTTTGACAAACTCTCCTACCGCTTCGTACCCTGCTGGGTTGTGGGCATAATCCACCAACGCATGATAGTCTCCTAAATTGAAGAGATTCATCCGTCCGGGGGTTTGTTCGGCTGAAGCGGTAAAGGTTCTGACCCCTTGGCGAATATCTTCCATATCCACCCCCTGAGAAAAGGCGGCCAAACAAGCAGCTAAGGCATTGGCAATCATAAACGGGGCCATTCCTCCCATAGTCATCGGTATGTTAACCGCTTGTTCAATTCTCAAGGTAAATTGTCCTTCGAGAATCGACAGATAACCATTCTCATAAACAGCTGCTAAGCCGTCCCGTCGTAAATGGTTTTGGATGATTTCGTTGTCGGGGTTCATGGAAAAATAAGCCACTTTCCCTTTGACCTGTTCGGCCATGGCTGCTACCAGGGGATCATCGGCATTGAGTACGGCATGGCCATCGGCCTGTACCACCTCAGCAATAACCCCTTTAACCCTGGCCATCTGTTCGATGGTGTTAATATCTCCTAACCCCAAATGATCCGCAGCCACGTTCAAAACAATCCCCACATCACAACTATCAAAGGCTAACCCCGATCGCAGAATACCTCCCCTCGCACTTTCTAATACTGCCACTTCTACGGTGGGATCTTTCAAAATCATGGCCGCACTAAACGGTCCGGTATTATCGCCTTTTTCTACTAAATACTCCCCAATATAGACTCCATCTGTACTGGTGTAACCCACAACTTTCCCGGTTTGACGATAGATATGGGCGGTTAAGCGGGTGGTGGTGGTTTTGCCGTTGGTACCAGTAATGGCCACAATGGGAACCCGACTGGGGGTATCGGGGGGAAAGAGCATATCCATAACCGGGGCCGCCACATTCCGTGATAACCCTTGAGAGGGGGCGACGTGCATCCGAAACCCGGGGGCTGCATTGACTTCGACAATGACCCCATCGACTTCTTTTAGGGGTTTAGTGATGTCGGGTGTTACCACATCAATGCCCATAATGTCAAGGCCAATAATTTTGGCCACTCGTTCGGCGATCCAGAGGTTTTCTGGGTGGATATCGTCGGTGCGATCGATAGCGATGCCGCCGGTGCTGAGATTAGCGGTTGCCCGTAAATAGGCGATTTCTCCCTTGTTTAAAATGTTTTCGAGGCGTAACCCTTGTTTTTCTAGGATAGCCAGGGCAGTTTTATCTACTTTAATCTTGGTTAAAACGTTATCGTGTCCTTCTCCCCGTCTAGAATCTTGGTTGGTTATTTCAATTAATTCTTCGATGGTATGTTGATCATCTCCCACCACATGAGCCGGAACTCGTTCGGCTACTGCCACTAATTTGCCGTTAATGACTAACAGACGGTGATCACTGCCTTTGTAAAATCGTTCGACGATTACTGTGCGAGTTTTGGACTCTTTGCTGGCGAGATCGTAGGCTTCTTCTGCGTCTTCCCAGCTATTAATATCGATGGTGATGCCGCGACCATGATTACCGTCGAGGGGTTTAAGAACGATGGGATACCCTCCCACATCGGCGATGGCACTTTCGAGTTCTTCAAAAAATTGGATGGTGGTGCCTTTGGGAACGGGAACCCCTGCGTCTTGGAGAATGGTTTTGGTGCCTTCTTTGTCACAGGCTAATTCTACGGCTAAAATGCCAGAATAGTCGCTTAAAGTAGCTTGAATGCGTTTCTGATGGACTCCATAGCCTAACTGTACCATCGCTCTTGCACTGAGAGGCATCCAAGGGATGTTTCTGGCTTCTGCTTCGGTGACGAGGGTTTGGGTCGATGGACCGAGAGAAGCGTTAGCCTGTAAATCTCGTAAATCACTGAGGTCTTGTTCTAATTCTCTGGTGGGATAGGTTCCTGTGTCTACGATGGACTGACACAGACGCACCGCAGCCCTACCGGCATAACGACCGGCTTGTTCATCGAGGTATTCAAAAACAACGTTATAGACCCCTGGGGTGGCCGTTTCTCTGGTACGACCAAACCCCACTGGCATTTTAGTTAATTCTTGTAATTCGAGGGCAACGTGTTCGATAATATGCCCCATATACGTCCCTTTTTTGACTCGTTCGAGGAAGCCCCCTCGATGGCCAGGAGAACAAAAATGTTCGACTAAACTGGGGAGTACCTCAACTAACCCTTCGTAAAAACCAGGGATTTCGTTTGAGGGTTTGTCTGCTAGGTCCTCCAAGTCAAGGCGCATCACAATCAGTTTATTGCGCCTAATACTCCAATAGTTGGGGCCGCGTAGGGTCAGGGTTTTTAATATTTTCATACTCGCCGTTTCTATAGAAAAGCACGCTTGAGGACACAGAAGCCATATCCTAATGATCTTGTCGCTTCATTAGGGGGGATATCTGTTCAAGATGAACAGTTTTTTATATTTCTTTACTGTATTGGGTTGCTGACTTTAGCAATACATTGATGTTGATGGAGATGATAGCAGTCCCCGTGGGATAAGATATTCACTTTAAGGTTATGGAGACTTAGGGGATCGGCGGCTGCAATTTCTGCTTGGTTGGTGTAGGTCATGTCTCGACCATCGACGATGGTAACGGTTCCTTTGCCAACGATGCGGATCAGACCATCTCTCTCAAACAGGGCGCAGGTGTCTTCATCGATACCAATACCTAGCCTTTCAGGATGGGTGGATAAAGCACTTAATAATCGGGCTATACGGTTGCGGTTATGGAAGTGTTGATCGACAATAATTTCAGGAATGATACCGAGTCCCATGGCCATATCCACTAAAGCTCGATTGGGAGATTCTCCACTACTGCCACCAGCAATCATATGATGTCCCATCACTGCGGCCCCGGCACTGGTTCCGGCCAAAGAAATTTCTCCAAGTTGTACCCGTTGCCGTATTCTTTCCATCAGAGGAGTATCGGCTAACAGGCCGCAAAGTCTTAATTGATCGCCTCCTGTCATAAATACCCCTGTACATTCTTCGATGTATTCTTTAAAGTACGGGTCGTTTCCTTGGTCGCGATCGCGGATGTCTAGGACTTTGACATATTTGGCTCCCATTTCTTCAAAGATACTCTGGTATCTTTCCCCGATCAAAACCGGTTCTCTGGAAGCGGAGGGAATAATGCCGATGGTGGCATCGGTGCCACCTGAACGAAACCAAAAGGTGTGCAGAATTTCTTTACCATGCACTTTGTCTTCTGCGCCACCAATGACTAAAATAGCTGTGGTTGTAGGTTGGGACATGGGGCTTTGTTGGGATTGAGTCTCTAATTGCAACATAGTCTTATCTTTTCAGCCAAAGAAGGTTCGGTACGCTCGCGTTGAGTTAGTCATAATAGGGATAAGAGCAGAATATGCCAACTTCAAGCCTTGGTACTTACTCAATTCTTGGCCCCGTTTCTCTAATCTATTCTAAGCCACCCTCGCCTCACAGCAGTAAAATTAATATTATTTTTGTAAGTTGATTCGGTTCAGTTGTGAATATTGATGTCGTTACTTTGTTTCCTGATTTCTTTTCGTCTGGTTTACAGTCTGGGTTGTTAGGTAAAGCGTTGGCTAATGAGATCGCTAGGGTTAATCTAGTTAACCCCCGTGATTTTGCCACGGATAAGCATCATCGCGTGGATGATATTCCCTATGGGGGTGGTGTGGGTATGGTGCTGAAACCAGAACCGATGTTTGCTGCGGTTAATTCTATCTCTCGTTTACCTCGTTCACAAGTGATTTTATTAACCCCTCAAGGGTCTCCTTTAACCCAAACTACGTTACAAGATTTGGCTACCAATTATCAACAATTGATCTTGATTTGTGGTCATTATGAAGGGGTTGATGAACGGATTCGTTATTTAGCAGATCGAGAAGTTTCTTTAGGAGATTTTGTGTTAACTTGTGGAGAAATTCCGGCGTTAGCGTTAATTAATGGGGTGGTTCGTTTGTTACCGGGAACGGTAGGTAAGGTGGAATCTTTGAAAGCTGAAAGTTTTGAAGATGGTTTACTGGATTATCCTCAATATACTCGTCCGGCTGTGTTTCAAAATTTAGAAGTTCCTGCTGTTTTACGTTCGGGTAATCATCAATTAATTGCTCAATGGCGACGAGATGAACAAATAAAAAGAACTCAGCAACGTCGTCCGGATCTTTGGGAGAAATTTGAAGCAGGGACCAGCCACGAACAAGCTGAATAATTAATAACTGATAACTGATAACTGATAATTGTTTTATGGTTTCTCGTCGTACACTTTTTAAAATTCTGGGAGTTGGGGGTTTAGGTAGTTTAATTACTTATTCCCGGTTTAAAAAGCCTTCCCCTTCGTTTTACCAACAGGATAGTTTAACATTACCTTACGGTTTATCGAAGCCTAAGTCTGTGGTCATTATTGGTGCTGGTTTGGCTGGTTTGGCTTGTGCTTATGAATTAAGCAAACGAGGTTTTGAGGTGACTTTATTGGAAAAATCAACTAATTTAGGGGGGAAAATTGCGAGTTGGAGGATTGATGTTGGTTCGGATAGTTTCCAACTAGAACATGGTTTTCATGGCTTTTTTCCTCACTATTACAATCTCAATCAAATTATTTCTGAATTAAATATTGAAAATAATTTTCGTTCTCTAGGATTTTATTCTGTTCTTTTCGCTGATAATAAATACAGTTATAAACCTGAGAATTTTTATCCCAGTCATTCTGCTTTCCCCTGGAATATTATCGATCTCGCTGTTTGGTCAGATAATCGTTTAGATTGGGGTATTAATATCGCTAAGTTATCCCATTGGCAAGTGTTTAAAGAGATTGCAGCGTTTAAACTTTCTGATAGTTTTCAACGGTTAGATCATCTCTCGGTTATTGACTGGTCAAAAATTGGGTTTCCTCAAGGACTTTATGATTTATATTTTCTTCCTTTTGCAAGATCCACTTTAAATGCACCAGATGTTTTAAGTGCAGGAGAATTATTACAATTTTTCCATTTCTATTTCTTTGGTAATCCTGAAGGTTTAGCTTTTAATGGCACAAAAGACGATATGGGAACCAGTTTAGTTACTCCTATTGTTAATGCTCTTAAAAATAATCAAGGTAAAGTTATAACGGAAGCAAATATAAGTAATATCATCTGTGACTCAAATAAGATTAACTCTCTCAGTTATCAACAAGGAAATGAAGTTATCAGTGGTCCTTTTACAGTTAACAGAAATAACTTTTTAAGTAGTGATAATGAAACTTATTATGGGGATAGCGATCACTTATTTTTAGAGATGGATAAACAAGCGATCGGTTTGCGCTGTACTCATCAAGGTTGTACGGTAAAAAAACAAGAAAATGGAACCTTTTTATGTCCTTGTCATGGTGCAGTTTATGACAAAGATGGAAAGGTAATAAAAGGACCAGCAAAACACAATCTATCCCATTATAAAGTTGTAGAAAAGGATGATGATTCTGTTACTTTAATCAGTAAAGAAGCTTCAGAAAAAAACAACCTTGAAACTTTACAAGCAGATTATTATGTTATGGCTACGGATGTGCCAGGAATACAGCATTTATGGATAAAAATAGAAGGAGAAAAGAGTGAAAAGTTAACCCAAAAAATTGAACAGTTAGCGGTTGCTGATCCCTTTGCAGTGGCTAGGTTTTGGTTTGATCAAGACTTTGATTGGGAATATAGTAACTTTACGTCTCTTTCTGGTTATAAACTTATCGATAGTATTGCCTTATATCATCGTCTTCAAACTCAGTTTATTGAGTGGTCAAAAAAAACAGGGGGAAGTGTAGTAGAATTACATGCTTACTGTTACAAAGAAAAAGACTTTCCGACTCAAGAAGTCTTATTACAAACTTTTGAACAAGAACTATACAAAATTGTCCCTAAACTATCAGAAGCTAACTTATTACACAAAGAATTAGTTAATCAAAAGAATTTCTCTGGTTATCCTCCCAATAGTTATAACAATCGTCCCGAAACCGTTACAGAAATCGATAATTTATTTTTTGCCGGAGACTGGGTAAAAATGCCCTTTCCCTGTGGTTTAATGGAACGAGCGGTTAGTAGTGGCTTATTGGCAGCTAATGCTATTCTGGAAAAGGAAGGCTTACAACGACGCACCTTATCAACGGTTAACCAAGGTATAAAATTACTCTAGTTTATTTTTTTAGTTGTATTATATTTGTATTTTAAATATCAGACTTTTTAGACGATTTTCAAAAAAAGAGTAGTCTTTTATACAAAACGAACTTAAAACGGTTCCATACTACCACAGAATTATTGAGAATATTTATTATTAAGTAACGAGATAATGGGCTTGACAGACCATACTACTTTTTTGTATCATTTTCAATAGTGTTAGGGTATGTTGGGAAAGTTGTGTCTCAAAGAAATAAGAACTAAGATATAAGATAAATATCATCTATCTTCAATGTTGCGCCTAGGACTCCCGTTACACCGACAGGTTAACGGTGAGATGAATGGCAACCAGTAAAAAAACTGACCGAAGGGAATCCGCTTTGGGTAAGCGTTTAATATAATCACGAATCACCTCAGTCAA
>JASJDN010000056.1 GCA_030065205.1 Crocosphaera sp. | reverse complement strand
ATATATAGCAATTCCCATACTTGTGAGGTACAAAGGTGATCGCTTTGAGGCAGGAGGCAGAGGGCAGGAGGCAGGAGTTAGGTGTACCTCATGAGTCCGAGAAACGCTATAGTTAGCTTAGCTTTTTCTTGGGGCAAATGACCACTTTAGGATGACAATAAAAAAATTGCCTTATCATGAAAAGACACAGAATTTATTGAATATATACCTTGACTTTAACATCAGCTTATCTTCTGGTTTCTCATGGAAGTCGTGATCCACGGCCACAAATTGCGTTAGAGAGATTATCCTATTTAGTAGAAGAACAACTGCAACTTAATACCACACAAGCAAACACACTAACGAAACAAAGCCATTGTGCGCTATTATCCCCTGCAACAATGGTAGAAACGGCATCCCTAGAATTATCTGAGGTTTCTTTAGGTGAAAAAATTCAACAATTAGCCCCTAAACTAGAAACAGTAGGCATTAACAATCTGAAAATTGTTCCCTTGTTTCTTTTACCAGGGGTTCATGTTAAAGAAGATATTCCTCAACAAATAGCCATCGCCCAAGAAAAAATAGGAACTAAAATACACATAGAATTGTGTCCCTATTTAGGAAGTTATAAAGGGTTAATTAAGATTATTGAGCATCAGTTCTCAAGTCGTGGCCAAGACGCTAGAATTATTATCTCTCATGGTAGTCGTCGTCAAGGGGGAAATTGTTCGGTTGAAGCGATCGCTTCTCGATTAAATGCTAACGTTGCTTATTGGAGTATCAAACCCAGTTTATCAGAGCAAGTCAATGCTTTAGTCAAACAGGGTCAACAACGCATTACCATTGTGCCTTATTTTCTCTTTACAGGAGGCATTACCACAATTATCGATCAACAAGTTCAACAATTACAAAATGCTTTACCCCAAACTGAACTTAACTTAGGACAACCCTTAGGCGCAACCCCAGAACTCGCTCAAATGATGGTAGAGGAAATAACAACATGACGCAAAATATCAGCGAAACTTGCTTAGGCAAAGTTTATTTAGTCGGCGCAGGACCCGGTGATCCAGGGTTAATGACCTTAAAAGGCAAAACTTTGCTCGAACACGCTGATGTCGTCGTTTATGACGCGTTGGTAAGCCCTCCGATCCTGGATATGATCGGTCAACAAGCGATCAAGATCGATGCTGGAAAACGTCGGGGTCGTCACTCCAAGTTACAAGCAGAAACCACCCAACTTTTAATCGAGAAAGCAAGACAATATCCCGTGGTGGTTCGTCTGAAAGGAGGAGATCCCTTTGTGTTTGGCCGCGGGGGAGAAGAGATGGAAGACTTGGTTAATGCGGGTATTCCCGTCGAAGTGATCCCAGGAATTACCTCTGGTATTGCGGCCCCTGCTTATGCGGGTATTCCGGTGACCCATCGGGGATATAGTTCTTCCGTTACCTTCGTAACTGGTCACGAAGCAGTGGGAAAATATCGACCTCAAATTAATTGGAGTGCGATCGCTCAAGGGTCCCAAACCATCGTTATCTACATGGGAGTCCATAACCTGAGTCCTATTGTCACACAATTGCAGCAAGGGGGGTTAACCCCCCAGACTCCCATTGCTTTGATTCGTTGGGGAACGCGACCGGAACAAGAACAGTTAATAGGGACATTAGAGACGATTATCGAACAAGTCGAAGCGGTTAATTTTGAGGCACCGGCGATCGCGATTATTGGTCAAGTTGTAGAATTACATGGGTTGAGTTCTGACTCCATTTAATTCATCATTAACCATTGTTGTTGTGCTTTTTCAATAATATTTATCACTTCTGGTACAGTATTAACACAATAGGGAATTTCTATATCTTTAGAGTCCGCTAAAGGTGTCTTTTCTTGAATCATATATTTATTGGCCCAAACCACTAAATCTTTCCACATTGGCCCTACCATAATTAAAGGAATACTTTCAAGTTGACGAACTTGTAATAATTGCCAAACCATTAACCTAATGATCTAATTAACTAAACTCCAGCCCAATCTTCATCATTTCTAATTTTTTTAATTATTTCTTCATTAGATTTTTTATTAGTAGAAATCCATCGAAATGCCTTCTCATCCCATTCTGGCTCCGTATAGATTGCTTTTTCCCAGTTATGTGCTGATTTTATCTTTCGATTAGTTCGGAGTTTGGCTCCACTGAGGTTAACTCCACGAAGATCAGCTTCACTGATGTCGACTCCAAAGAGGTCATTGTCTTCAAGATCAACTCCCCTAAGGTCAGCTTGACTGAGGTCTGCTTTTCTCAGTTTAGCTTCCGAAAGATCAGCTCCCCTGAGGTTAGCTCCACGAAGATCAGCTTGACTGAGGTCAGCTTGAGTGAGATCAGCTCCCCTGAGGTTAGCTCCACGAAGATCAGCTTGACTGAGGTCAGCTTGAGTGAGATCAGCTTGACTGAGATTAGCCGTACTAAGCTTAGCCCCAGTAAGGGAGGCTTGATAAAGGTCGGCTTCACCAAGGTTAGCTCCCCTGAGGTTGGCTCCACAAAGATCAGCCTGAACAAGAGAAGTTTCATTGAGGTTGGCTGCACTAAAGTTGGCTTGACTTAACTCAGCTTGAATGAGGTTGGCCTTTCTCAAGTCAGCTTCCGAAAGATCGGCTCCACTGAGATTAGCTCTACTGAGGTTGATTCCAATGAGGTTGGCTTTTTGAAAATCGCATGATAGTAAATTTAGTTTTGAGCTTTTATTATGAGAATTTTGAATTATTATTAATTTAGTGTCGTATAAAAATTGCAGAATAACAGCTTTATTACGTTCTGGTTTAAACGTTAATCTTCTTAAAACTGTTAAAGTTTTAAATCGAGCCACATTCCTAGCTTGATTATCTACATTATCATCATTTAATCTATAATCTAATATAAGTGTTTCGATTCCATCTAAGTATTTTTGTAGTAGTTCTTCTTCATTATTTGCTTGACTAATTTCTAAATTTTGTTTTCTATTTTTCTGACTAATTTGTCCTTGTTGATAGTTGATTGCTAAAATCACTCCAAAACCTACCAATAATGTAACAATAGCTTGAGCCAGACTATGATTTACCATTGAGGAAATAGACATTTTTAAACAACAAAAACCATCAGGTGATGCGACTGGCCAGCCACTTCACATCCTGGTAAATGGGTGAATCTGGCTGTATTCTAGCACTGCCGAAAATAGTGACCCGAAACCTCTCCCGTTTTGGAGGACGTAAACTGGTTAACCCATTAATAACCTCCCATAACTCTAAAACCGCTTGCTTGACCACTTTTAGGGTTGCTTCTGGGTCGCTAAAACTAGGGGATTGAGATTTTTCTTGCCCTTCCATTGTGATTAGACCATACTTATTTTAAAATCCTTACATTATTAAGGACAAAAATGACAAGCCTTTTAACATAAATTGATAATGTGTTGTAACTCTTAATAAAAATAGGGGTTACGAATGGGATCAAGGCTGGTAGACTGTGATCCAAGCCTCGTAAATTCCTGCTAAAAAACGTAACAATTCTGTTACAAAAGTAAGTAAAACGAGTTCTTGATAGATTCAAAAAAATCCTTTTAAACAAGCTATGGTCAATACCCTTCAAAAACCTGAATTTGAGGAACTGCGTCCAGGGATTAAAGTTCCGGCCAAAGAAACTATCCTTACCCCTCGCTTTTACACCACCGACTTTGAAGCGATGGCGAAAATGGATATTTCAGTCAACGAAGAGGAATTACAAGCTATTCTTGAAGAATTTCGTACTGATTATAATCGTCATCATTTTATCCGTCGTGAAGAATTTGCCCAAACTTGGGAACATATTGATGGGGACACCCGTCGCTTGTTTGTAGAATTTTTAGAGCGTTCCTGTACGGCGGAGTTTTCAGGGTTCCTTCTCTACAAAGAATTAGGTAGACGGTTAAAAGATAAAAGTCCTGTGTTGGCTGAATGTTTCACCCTCATGTCCCGTGACGAAGCCCGTCACGCCGGGTTCCTCAATAAAGCCCTCTCTGATTTTAATATGTCTTTGGACTTAGGGTTCTTAACCAAGAGTCGGAGTTATACCTTCTTCCAACCTAAGTTTATTTTCTATGCCACCTATTTATCCGAAAAAATTGGTTACTGGCGTTATATCACCATTTTCCGTCACTTAGAACAACATCCCGAAGACAGAATTTATCCAATTTTCAACTTCTTTGAAAACTGGTGTCAGGATGAGAACCGTCACGGTGACTTTTTTGATGCCATTATGAAGGCAAGTCCCAACATTTTAAACGACTGGAAAGCCCGTTTATGGTGTCGTTTCTTCTTGTTGTCTGTATTTGCCACTATGTATCTCAATGATATTCAACGGTCAGATTTTTATGCGTCTATTGGACTAGATGCACGGGAATATGATAAATATGTTATTGAGAAAACAAATGAAACAGCCGGACGAGTTTTCCCTATCGTTTTAGACGTGGAAAATCCTGAGTTTTATGGCAGTTTAGAAACTTGTGTCAAGAACAACGAAAAGTTACGGGAAATTGACGCTTCTAATAGTCCAGCACCGGTGAAATTCTTGAAAAAGTTACCTGCATTTGTTTCCAATGGGGTACAGTTCTTGAAACTCTATTTTCTTAAACCCATTCGGGTTGATCACTTAGAAGGAACGGTTCGTTAAAAGTTTTGAGTTAGTTTACGTTTTGAGTACCCGCTTAGGCGGGTTTTTTGTTGTCTTATTCTGAGAATCAGAAAATTGAGTAAGGTGGGCCTTGCCCACCCTATAATAATGTCAGTTGAAGGAGGCAGGAGTTAAAATGTATTTTCAACCACTAATTCATTTAAGGGTATTTGTCCAGGTTTAGGCCAAGGTTCTTTTACCTTTTTACCAATAGCAACCATTGGACCCATAACATAATCATCGGGTAAATTGATCAGTTTAGCAACGGAATCAATATCAAAACCAATCATCGGACAAGAATCATAACCCATTGCTTTTGCTGCTAACATCAAAGTTTGCATGGCTATACCAATGGAACGTTGTGCCTCATCTCGTTGTAACCACTCTCTACCTTCATGAAATGGCCCCATCCAATTAACTAATAATTCAGCCACTTCTTGGGGTGCATTTTGCCAATAACGTTGGGGTTCTTTTGCCCATGCTTTCATATCGGCTGTAAAGAGAATCAGTAAAGAAGCATCGGTCATTTGTGCTTGATCATTCCCAAATTCTTGACGAATTTTTTGTCTTAATTCTGGATTTCTGAGAATAACAAAACGCCAATGTTGAATATTAAAACTGCTAGGGGATTGAATGGTTGCTTCGAGTAATTTTTGTTCTTCTTCGGCGGTGATTTTATGATTTGGATCGAAATGTTTAACCGAACGACGTTGATAGATTGCATCTAAAGTATTCATGAGAAAAAACCTCTAATTGAGTTAAGAATAGGTTAATGATTAAGCTAAATCAAACAGTAAAATTTCAGTGTCCTTGCTAGTCGCAATTAGCTCAATGTTCGGTTCTTTAGTAATGGCAGCACCATCACCATTATTAAGAATTTTACCATTAATTTCTACTGAACCTTTAGCAACTTGGAGCCATAATGAACGACGATTGTTAATACTATAATTCACGCGATCGCCTTCTTGTAAAAGCGTAGCATAAAGCTCCACATCTTGATGAATTTTAAGAGAATCATCTTTGCCATCCCTAGAGGCAACCAATCTTAATTTTCCCTGTTTTTGTTCTGAAGAAATATGCTTTTCTTCGTAACTCGGTTCGAGTCCTTTTTGATTAGGAAAAATCCAAATTTGTAGTAAGTGAACTAGATCAGTTTTTGAAGCATTAAACTCACTGTGAACAATACCCGTCCCCGCAGACATTCGTTGGACATCTCCAGGACGAATAATGGAAATGTTACCCATACTATCTTGATGTTGCAACGCACCTTCTAAGACGTAGGTGATGATTTCCATGTCCCTATGGCCATGAGGACCAAAGCCTTTTTCCTGTTTAATTTTGTCTTCATTAATGACCCGTAAATGACTAAATCCCATGTGATCTGGGTCATAATAGTTCCCAAAGGAAAAACTATGTTTAGTATCTAGCCAACCAAAGTTAACATGACCCCTTGCTTGACTGGGACGAAGAGTAATCATAATTTTTACCACTCCTCTCGGTTGAGATGAACTGTTTTTATTATGAATTGTTTTCTAAAAAAAGACAATATGCTATTTTAAAAACATATTGTCTCAAAAAAATCGACAATCATGGACAAATTTGAGAGTATGTACGCTTTTACCCAAGTTGTAGAAGAGGGAAGTTTTGCTGAAGCGGCCAGAAAAATGAACCTATCTCGTTCTACGGTGAATAAACTGGTGATTCAACTCGAAAATCATTTAGGGGTTCAATTACTGTATCGTACCACTCGCCGAGTCACACCCACAGATACCGGTCGAGGGTTTTATGAACGCTGTCTGGAGATTCTCCATAGTGTCGAAGAGGCAGAATTAGCTGTTTCAGTGCAACATACGGAACTAATAGGAAACCTCAGAATTAATGCGCCAATGTCCTTTGGTATTGCTGTGTTAAGTTCTCAAATAGCTGAGTTTATGACTCGCCATGAAAAAATCAAAATTCAATTGACTTTAGAAGATCGTTTTGTTGACCCCATTAGTGAAGGATACGATCTAGTTATTCGCATTGGTTCACCTCCGACTATTTCAAGTTTAGTGGTTAAGCCGATCACCATTATTCCTCGTGTTATTTGTGCTGCCCCTAGTTACCTAAATATCAAGGGAATTCCTAAAACAATTCAAGATTTAAAACATCATTCTTGTTTACATTATGGTTACTTAGCAAGTGGTTGTCAATGGAAATTTATCTATCAAGAAAAAGAAGAAAAAATGTTCGTTGAAGGTCTGTTATGTTCTAATAATGGAGAAGTGTTAAGAGAGGCGGCTATTAAAGGATTGGGCATTGCTATTTTACCAACTTTTATTGTCGAGGAAGCTTTAAAAAAAGATGAGTTACAGACTATTTTAGCTGATTATCAACTCCCAGAATTAACCTTATCGGTTATTTACCCCATCAATCGTCATCTTTCTCCTAAAGTTCAGACATTTACCCAGTTTTTACAAAATTGTTTTCAGTCATAATCTAGCATTTTATGGACATAATTTAAGTTAGTGAAGTTAATTATTTCTGATGTACAAAAAAAGGAAAAGAATTCTCCTATGTCATCAAATGATATTTAATCTGTTTGACAATAGGTATTCATTTCTGTACCTAATTTTTGCTCTTGTTTACCTAGTTGTTGAACCCGTTGCTGTATTAATTTAGCGGTATCGATATCTTTATCATTCAATGCTGCAACAAACTGACGGGTCGTATCTGCATTTCCTTGATAAACATCAGCGAATCCTAATTGATATTCTTGTAATTTTTCGTCTTCAATTTTTAATTGTTTCATTTGTTGTGAGGTTTCCTCAAAAATATCGGCTACTTGTAAAACCTTTTTGATATCTTCAGTTTGGCGGTAACTCTCACTTTCTTCGGCCATTTTCTGAGTTAAAAGGATAATTTTTTGACATTGAGATATTTTAGTTTCAGCACAACTTATTAACAGTAAATTGATAAAAACTGTTACTACAGATAATGTTGAATAAAGAGACCTTTTAGTTGAAATTTTCATCATTTTTAGATTCCTCTCGGTTAAATTTTCTTGAATACAAGGCTCCGCTTGTTATTCATTGTTATTTAAACTGTTGACTAATGTATGAATCAAATAAGTTAATTGAGTGAGTTGTTCTCTTGATTCTGTTTGAGCATCTACTAGGGTTTGAATGGATTCACTCAAAGCAAAGATTTGGTAACCTTGTTGTTGGATTTGTTGCTCTTGTTGCTGGATTTGTTCAACAAGATTTTCCATTTTTTCGGCTAAACTTTCCACCGTTTCAGTGGTAGCAATAACCGCTTCTCCCATGCGTTCTAAAATTGTTTCTATTTTTTGGTTATTTTGAATCATTTTTTAATAAATTGTGTAACTATTTAGGGATTGAATTTGACGATTTAGCCATTACCATGACGTTTTTTATGCCATTGCCAAGCATGATTAACAATGGTTTCAAGATCAGAATATTGAGGCTGCCACCCTAAAATGGATTGCGCTTTTTGACTACTTCCAACCAACATAGGTGCATCTCCTGAACGGCGATCGCTTTCTTTGACAAGAAAATCAATTTCCGTCACTTTCTTAGCCATATTAATAACTTCTCTGACAGAAAATCCACTGCCATTACCTAAATTAAACATTTCACTTCCCCCCCCATTTAAGAGATATTTTAGCCCTAAAATATGTGCCGATGCGAGATCATTAACATGAATATAATCTCTGATAGCAGTGCCATCAGGTGTATCATAATCTGTGCCAAAAATAAAGAGATGATCCCGTTTCTTTAAAGCAGTTAATAAAGCCAAAGGAATCAAATGAGTTTCTGGAGTGTGATCTTCCCCTAAATTGCCAGATGGATCAGCCCCTGACGCATTAAAATAGCGGAAAACCACTGATTTCAACCCATAAGCTTGATCAAAATGCTTGAGGATTTTTTCTACCATATACTTACTATAAGCGTAAGGACTCAAGGGGTTATTAGGATGGTTTTCTGTCATAGGAATTTCTTGAGGTGTTCCATAAATCGCACAGGTAGAAGAAAAGACAAATTTATTAATATGAGCAGCCATCATCGCTTCTAATAAGGTCAGAGTTCCTACCACATTATTTTGATAATAAATAGCAGGATCTTTAACCGACTCTCCCACAGCAATAAACGCAGCAAAGTGCATAACAGCCGTGATATTTCTACTAGAAAATAACTGATCTAAAAGGGGACGATCATTCGTATCTCCTACAATTAATTCGACCTTTAACACATCTTTAATAATTTCAGCATGGCCATAGGAAAGATTATCAAAAACAATAACGTTATAGCCCGCTTTTTGTAAAGAGAGAACAGCATGAGAACCGATATATCCGGCCCCTCCTGTCACTAAAATGGTGGGTTGGGTATCAGACACAAGCGACTCCTGAGACTAAGTTAAGGGCGATGCTCACAGCGATCGCACTTAATTAATTTTACTTATTGTAGGATAGGGCATTTTTCCCTTTAAGAAAAGTCAAAATCAAGGATTTTTCTGCTCCTTAGTTCCTACATTGCACATAATGTATATAATATTATGTATCGTGTACATAACTGAGCATTATGAAAACTAACATTGATCTAGACGAAGAACTCCTCAAACAAGGTTTTGCGATTACAGGGTTGAGAACTAAAAAAGAATTAGTCAATTTTGCTTTAGCAGAATTAGTGAAAAGAAACACCCAAAAAGACCTGTTAGAACTAGCAGGAGAAATTGAATTTATAGACGGTTTTAGTACAGATAGGGTGAGACAAAATCGTTATGTTATTGATTGATACATCGATTTGGATTGAAGTCCTTAGAGATAAATCGAAGCTCAAAGCAACCCAGCTAAAAACCATAATTGACCAAAGACCTTACTATCTCCCTATCTTTACCAAAATGGAGCTTTTACAAGGATGTAAAAATGAAATTGAATGGACAAAAATGAGTTCTTATTTAGCCGTTCAAAATTATATTGAACCTGATTACCATTCCATTTGGGAAAATTGTGCTAGACTAGACTTTGAACTTCGCCGTAAAGGAACTACTATTCGTAGTAGTATTGATTGTGCCATTTCTATTCTAGCTATAGAAAATAACTTAATTGTATATCATTGTGATCAAGATTTTGAGGCTATTGCCAAGCATACAGTTCTCAAACAAAAAAAACTCAATCTTGGAATCAATAATAACCTTTAGGTTAGATTACAGGTCAGACAAATCAACGAATAAGACAAAGAGGAATAAAAGCAAGAAAAGCAAGGCTACAATCCTCCATAATTGGTGGTAATTAAAGCAAAAAAATCATGAATTGGCAATGTTAGATACCCTGGATCTCAAAGTTACCCTAGATAAAGAAACGTACAACAGCGAAATAGAAGCGTTAATGCGACAACTGCGATCGCTACAAAAAGACTGTTGGGATAATAAACTACCGGTGATCATTGTCTTAGAAGGATGGGCCGCAGCAGGAAAGGGTAAATTATTACAGAAAACCATCGGTTATATGGACCCCCGTGGCTTTAATGTGCATCCCATTTTAGCCGCTACGGAAGAAGAGAAGAAATACCCTTTTTTATGGCGATTTTGGCATAAATTACCCCCAAAAGGCAGTATTGGCATTTTTTATCATAGTTGGTACACCCATGTTTTAGAAGATCGCTTATTTGAAAGGGAAACCGATGGCAGTATTCCGTTGTTAATGCGAGATATTAATGCGTTTGAGAGACAATTAGTAGATGATCGGGTGGCAATGGCTAAATTTTGGATACATTTAAGCCAAAAAGAACTGAAAAAGCGACTGAAAAAATATGAGTCCGATGAGTTAGAATCGTGGCGGGTGCGTCCGGAAGATTGGCAACAGGCCAAAGAATACGATCGCTATGCAGCTTTTGCTGAGGAAATGTTAACCTATACCAGTACCGGCCACGCTCCTTGGACTTTGGTGGAAGGGGACTGTCAACGATGGGCGAGAGTCAAGGTTCTCTCTCAAGTGGTAGCCACCATTACCCAAGCTTTAGACCGTCACAGACTACCCAAAACAGATATTCCCCCCTTACCCCCTCAAACGGAGTTACAACCCACAGAACCGGATTTTTTAGGGAAAATAGACTTAGGATTACACTTACCCAAAGATGACTATAAACAACGGTTACGAGAAGCACAAGTTAAATTGCGACAGTTGCAATTAGAAATCTTCAAGAAAAAGGTTCCTGTTTTAGTGCTATTTGAAGGATGGGACGCAGCAGGAAAAGGGGGAGCGATTAAACGATTAACTGATACGTTAGACCCCAGAAGTTATAAAGTTAATGCGTTTTCTGCGCCTACCACTGAAGAATTAAACTATCATTATCTATGGCGATTTTGGCAAAAAATTCCACCAGAAGGAAGCATCGGAATTTTTGATAGGAGTTGGTATGGAAGAGTCTTAGTAGAAAGGGTAGAAGGGTTTGCTTCTGAGTTGGAATGGCGACGATCTTATAAAGAAATTAATGAGTTTGAGGCACAGTTAACTGCGTCAGGATATGTCATTGTTAAGTTCTGGTTACACATCAGTTTTGAAGAACAATTAAAACGGTTTGAAGATAGAAAAAATGATCCGTTTAAATCGTATAAATTGACGGATGAAGACTGGAGAAATCGGGAAAAATGGCCGTTATATTACGTTGCAGTCAATCAAATGATTGCCCGTAGTAGTACCCCTTATGCTCCTTGGACAATTGTACCAGGAAATGACAAATATTATGCCCGTGTTCATGTATTAGAAACAGTGATTCATGCCATTGAAACGGAGCTAAAAAAACGGTAACTTCTCACTGTAATAAAATAAATTTAGAGAACAATTAACTTACAATAGGAAAGAAAAATGACCATTAATGTAACCTTTTCCGAAGAATTATTAATCGCAGCCAGGGAAGAAAAAGACGTATTTTCTCGCAAAGTTGTGATATATACATTAGGACACCTTTATCAAGAGGGGAAAATATCAGGAGGATTAGTTGCGAAAGTCCTGAACTGTGACCGACAAACCGCATATACTATTCTCTCAGAATATGGATTTTCTATTATTGATTATGATCAAGAAGAATGGGAATTAGAAATAGAAACCAGTCAAGAAATTGCAAATAAAATCAATAAAAATGAAAGTGATTGTTAATGCGACTCCTCTGATTGCTTTGAGCAAAATTAATCAGCTAAACCTTCTTAACGAGTTATTTAGTGAAGTGATTATTTCTCAAAGTGTTTATAATGAAGTTGTTATCCAAGGTCAAAAATTCGTTTAAGTCCTCGTATTATTGACTTGATTAAAGCCGAATTAGATAAGGATTAATTAATCTTGATGGTCATTCATGCCATTGAAACGGAGCTAAAAAAACGGGGTTAATTCATACAACCAATTACTTTTCATTTACTATTGTTGTCACGAGGATAAAGTAGGATGATTTTCCATGAGTATATAGAAGAAGTCGGTATTTTAGAGAAGAATTTGGAACCGATAACAATCCTTAACGAATTCTTATCCAAAAAATCTTGACTTTTACAAAATTTTGCGTTTATATAAAAACTGTAATCTTACTGATGTTTTCTTCATCAATCGTAACATAACTTAAACATTAGATGGTGTAAGAGGAGTATATGAACTCAACGATAAAAACCCTAACCGTTCTCGCTTCTGGATCTGTGGCTGCTTTAGCCGTTTCTTCTGGTGCATCTGCTATTACCCTTGTTCAAACCCAAACCTTTCAGTTTGATCCCGATGGGCAAGGCGGTATTGAAGAAATTCCTACCCTTTGGCAACGTTCTGCTTCTGTTGGTCAATATGCACCCGGTGGGTTGGTCAGAGTAGAAGTAGAATTGAGTGGTACTGCTACCAGTAGCTTAACAGCAGAAGCAACAACGACAGCAGATGCTTTTATTCTTAACCCTAGTAGATTAGGTGCTAATATCTCTACTTCCTCAACTTTAATCCCTGATTTAAACGTTGATGTACTACCTGTTGGTGATATTCCTGGCTTACCTGTTCAAATTCCTGGGGAAACAAGTCAAGAAATCACGGATGTTGCTGGTGCTGATCAGGATTTACAAGTATTCACGAGTGGATTAGGGGTTTTTGAAGGAACAGGCACCTTTGATATTAATCTACTGGCTATCGGTTCATCTACTCTAACCACTGGTGGTGGAAACTTAGATACCTCTCAAACCACAGTAGCTGGTGCTGAATTAATTGTTAGATACTTTGTAGAAGACGAAATTGTTGACCCAATGGATGTCCCTGAACCTGGAATGCTTTTAGGACTTGCTACTATTGCCGGTGCTGGTTTCATGAGTCGTCGTCGCAAGTCTTAGTAATTGATTTAATATCCATTTTTTCTAATACTAATATACGAAAGATGAGGTTTCTTGCCTCATCTTTTTGCTATAGGGAAATACCAAGCCGACTTAATGAGAAAATTGTTATAATTAACTTAAGAAGTTCTTCTCGAACTGTGAGTCATTGGAGGAAAAAACCATGACTGAAAAACTCTATTTAATTATTTCTGGTGTCATCTTTGCCTTAATCGGATTGTTACACTTATTGAGAATTGTGTTTCAATTGCCGGCAATGGTGGGAATATGGACGGTTCCCTTTGCCATGTCTGTATTGGCTATCATTGTAGCAATCGGTTTGGCTTTCTCTGCTTTCCGTTTGTATAGATTGGTGTAAGTGTATTGATTAACGTCAACTTAAGCCAAAAGAAACTGTCATTGCGAGGGGAATATAAATAGCAAGTGTTGATTTTTGCTAAAAATTCCCCGAAGCAATCTACCATAGACATAGAGATTGCTTCGGGGAGATATCAGGACACATCAAAGGATACGTAGTGGTTAACCTCCCTCGCAACGACAATCAAGAAATAATAATTTAGTTACAACGTTTCTCGCTTTAAATAAGGTTGCAAAACATCGGGAATTTTAACCGTTCCATCTCCTTGTTGATAGTTCTCTAAAATAGCAGCCATTGTTCTTCCTATAGCTAGTCCAGAACCATTTAAAGTATGCACATATTGAGTGCCTTTTTTACCCTTTTCTTTAAAACGAATATTCGCCCGTCTGGCCTGAAAATCCCAACAATTAGAACAGCTAGAAATTTCTCGATAACTGTTAGAAGAAGGCAACCAAACCTCTAAATCATAACATTTGGTTGCTCCAAATCCTAAGTCTCCTGTACATAATTCTAAGACGCGGTAAGGCAATTTTAAAGCTTGTAAAATAGCTTCTGCATCTTTGACTAATTGTTGATGTGCTGCTTCTGACGTTTCAGGATGTACCACTTTAACTAATTCTACTTTATTGAATTGATGCAGCCGAATCAGTCCCCTAGTATCTTTCCCATAACTACCTGCTTCCCGCCGAAAACAGGGAGTAAAAGCGCAGTGTTTTATGGGTAAGGTTTCCGCTTCTAAAATTTCGTTACTGTACAAATTTGTAACAGGAACCTCCGCCGTTGGAGCTAACCATAAATCATCATCAGGAACCTTGAAACTTTCCTCTGCAAATTTCGGTAATTGTCCCGTTCCTTGTAAGGCTGCACTATTAATTAAAACAGGAGGCATCACTTCTACATATCCCGCAGCAATCTGTTGATCTAACATGAAATTAATCAACGCTCTTTCTAAGGCTGCACCCGCACCTACTAAAGCTATAAAGCGACTTTGAGCAATTTTTACTGCTCTTTCTACTTCTAAAATACCTAATCTTTCAGCAATTTCCCAATGGGGTAATACTTCAATTTTGGGTAAAAATTCATCACCCCATTTACGAACTTCTACATTTTCCGTTTCATCTTTTCCTATGGGGGTAGATTCACTCGGAAGGTTCGGTAATTGTAATAATAAAGCTTCAATTTCTGCTTTTAATTGTTTTTCCTGAGGTTCGAGTTCACTGAGTTTCGTTTTAACCGTATTTCCTTCTTCTTTTAATCCTTTAATTTCCTCACCTTTGGGATCAACTCCACTTTTAATTTTCTGTCCAATTAATTTCCCAATTTCATTACTACGGGCCTGTAATTCAGTGCGAACCGATTCTAGTTCCCTGGTGGTGCGATCGCGTTCTAAAATAGGAGTGAGATCGTATTCATCTGAAGCACTACGACGGTTTAATAATGCTTGTATGGTGTCTGGTGTTTCTCGTATCTGTTTAAGGTCTAGCACGGACAATATTACCCTGTTCTATACATTCCCTTTGTTAGAATAGCTGATTATGTCTGCATTAATCTAGAAATTTTTACCTAATTGGCTATTTTATCTATTTAAAGTAAAATAAGTTTGGCTTATACTGATTAAGCTTGTCCGGTGGGCAAGTCAAAAACTTCTCTAAACTTATTATAATCGTTCAAATACTTGCCCACCCTACAAAATGGTTCTTAAATGTTTTTTGAACTAACAATTTTTATTGACTAAAATATACTATTGTAAGATGACAATTTCCATTATCTGATTATGAGTTACGAAATTATTGAACAATTTAATGCTGCTCAAATTGAGGATTTATATGAACTTTATCAGCTTTCTTGGTGGGGGAATGATCGCAAAATTCCAGATATTAAGATCATGTTAGAAAACTCAGATATTAATCTAGGTATTTGTGAAAAGGAAAGCAAAAAGTTAGTCGGGTTTACGCGTATTTTAACTGATTATATTTATCGCGCTATTATTTGTGATGTTATGGTAGATCCAAACTATCAAAAACAAGGATTAGGGAGTCAATTAATCAAGGAAATTGTCAATCATCCTAAGTTACAAAATGTAGGGACTTTTATGTTAGTTTGTTTACCCGAGATGATTCCTTTTTATGAAAAATTGGGCTTTACTAATCATGACAGAAAGGATCAATTTATGACGTTTGATGGTACGGTTAGTTATTAAACATAAGCAACTTGTCGATTACGGAATAACTGAATAAAGGTATCACTAACGGTATGATCTTTTGTATCAGCAGCATATTGAATTAAATCTTCTCGTAGTTTTTTAGCAGCATCGAATGGCATCATCGTCGCTAAGAGAAAATAAACCCCGCGAAATCGAGAATCACTAATATGATCGAGTAATCTATTCTCATTTTCTGCTTCGAGAAATGTTTGCACAACGAAAAAGTCTTGAATTTTATCATGACGAAAATACCATTCTATTTCGGTTTTCTCTTCTTGTTTAATTTGACGACTAATGACCATTTTATAGCGTTCCATACATTGTAATTCTTGTTGCCAATTTTCAGCAGGAATTGTATATTGATCATTAATCCGCATTTGATAAACGGCTTCAGAAAAATCTTTTAAAGGGAATTTTTTAACTGGATATAATTGATCATAATCTTCTGCCATCATCTCATATTGTTCCTGTTGTAATTTCAAAAGATTGGGGATTTTATTTTCAGCTAACATTTGAGCAATAATAGTTAAATCCATCGGGTTAGAGAGCATTCGACGGATAGCAATTTGTTCTTCATGAGACTGTTGTTGTGCTAAAGTTTTTGTTAAATAATTGCGACAAACTTGTTCATATTCTTGTCCTTTGAGGGAACTATCTTCAGGTAAAATTGTTGTACGAGAACATAAAAAGTCTTCAATTTGGTTATCTTGTAAAGGTTGTAAAATATAAGTTTTAGCTGTAGAAGGAGGTGTCCATTCTAAAGGTTGAGTAGCCATAATAATATTGCCTTTGAAGTAACTTTCTACAAAGTGAGTAATGTTTGCTCTGGTATCAGGAGTCACTTCATTTAAACCATCAATACAGATATCTATTGCACCACTATAAATAAGATTCTTTAAAAAGTTAGGATCTTCTTTGACATGACCCTGTAGTTTATTTTTAATCCCTTCTAATACCCCTTGTTCGCATTTTTTTGCAGGGAGATAAACCACAATATGTTGCGACTTTCTCGCTAAATCTCGCAGAAACATTGATTTTCCTAAACCTGATTCTCCTTCTATAATTAGTTGACTTTTGATTTGAGGGATAACGTCTGGTATCGGTTGGCTTTTACTTGTTCCTGCTTTCTGTTTAACATGGGAATTAGGAAAATAGGAGTTAGGATCAAAGCTATCTAAATGAGCATCAGCCAACAGAGAATCTTTGAAGGGTGCAAAGAGTCTGGAACGTAAAAAAGGAATCCAAATTAAGGCTAAATCAACATACCAAAGACCGAAATATTTACGAACTTTTGGATTCCAAAAAAAGATCGCTTGAATGAAAGGATATTTGGGATAATAAAAGATTAAAAGTAGCCAGAACCCACTATGAAAAAGCCAACCTTTCCATCCTATGTGAAATATAAATTCGTAAAAATCTGACCTTACTGTTTGTCTTAAATGGTAGATAGTACCTTTAATATCGCTTATTTGCTTTGGCTCAAAATCCTCGTGGTTAGCTTCCAAGACTTTACGAGCATTTTCAAATTCTTTGAGAAATTCTTTTAAATTTTCTCTCGATATTTTTTGTTGATCTTCTCTAATAATTTCTTCAAGTTCATAACCAATATTAACTAAAGCTTCAACAGCAGTATTAGCAAGATCACTACCTTTGTCAGACACTATGGATGTTAGCGTTGCCACTACTGGAGGTGAAGTCCAGCCAAGACTGCCCAAGGAATCAGCAGCACTACGACGAACATCAGAATTATCGCTTTTATCAGCGACGACACGAATCAGAGTGTCTAATGTGTCTAATACTTGTGGCGAACTAGATTTAATCTCACCCAAAGCATCTGCAGCACTACGACGAACATCAGAATCATCGCTTTGATCAGCGACGACATCAATCAGAGTGTCTAATACTTGTGATGAACTAGATTTAATCTCACCCAAAGCATCTGCAGCACTACGACGAACATCAGAATTATCGCTTTTATCAGCGACGACACGAATCAGAGTGTCTAATGTGTCTAATACTTGTGGCGAACTGGATGCAATTTCACCCAAAGCATCAGCAGCACTACGACGAACATCAGAATTATTCCTTTTATCAGCTAAGACACGAATCAGAGTGTTTAATACTTGTGATGAACTAGATTTAATCTCACCCAAAGCATCAGCAGCACTACGACGAACATCAGAATTATCGCTTTTATCAGCGACGACACGAATCAGAGTGTCTAATGTGTCTAATACTTGTGGCGAACTGGATGCAATTTCACCCAAAGCATCAGCAGCACTACGACGAATGTAAGAATTATCGCTTTTATCAGCGACGACACGAATTAGAGTGTCTAATACTTGTGGCGAAATGGATGCAATTTTACCCAAGGCATCAGCAGCACTACCACGAACATCATTATCATCCCTTTTATCAGCGACGACATGAATCAGAGTGTCTAATACTTTTGGTGAACTAGATTTAATCTTACCCAAGGCATCTGCAGCAAGATAGCGAACATAATCAGGATTGTTTGTATCAGCTACGACATTAACCAGACTGTCTAATACTTTTGGTGAACTGGATTTAATTTTGCCCAAAGCATCTGCAGCAATAATACGAACATCATAATCATCGCTTTTATCAGCTACGACATTAACCAGACTGTCTAATACTTGTAGTGAACTGGATTTAATTTCACCCAAGGCATCTGCAGCACTACGACGAACATCAGGATTTTGATCCTTATTTTGCAGAGTATCAATTAACAGGTTTATCGATTTTTCTTTACACTTAATAATCGATTTGTCTGGTTCATAATCATTGTTACCCAATTTTTGAATATTAGCTTTAATCTCTGCTTCTGAACATCTTTCTTGTCCCCATATAGGATCATGGAGCAATAAAGGCAATACCAAACCAAAAGCCAGGATTTTCATCTTTGTACTAATTTTGGTCTGGAGTGAACTATTCATGGCATTGTAGCGAAAGAATCAAAGAAAGCCCTACTTTTAGTCTAGGAGTTGTCTTTAAACTGAAAGATTAAGTTTTAGTTAAAAAGATGTTTTGCGATCGCCCAATAAAGCAAACTCTATATCTATGGTAGATTGCTTCGGGGTATTTTTAGTGATAATTAAAGCTTACTGTTTATATTACCCCTCGCAATGACGACATCCACTAATTCTAGACGATAATCAGGATAGGCTGACTGCATTTCTTGTAAATCTTGTGTGGTTAGAAGCATAATAGTAACCAGTAAGATCCCTTTATTATCTCAATTGTAACCCCATGAGTTTAACCATTCCCGATGAATTCTTAAAAAACGCTCACATTTCCGAAGGAGAATTAAGACTCGAAATTGCAATTATTCTCTTTCAACAAGAAAAAATAACATAGTGCTAGAATTTTAAGTATTGCTCAAGGGCTTCTTGAATTAACTTATCAAGATTAATGCCTCGTTGTTGTGCAATAATAGCAGCCCGTTTATGCAACTCTGGTCCCGGTTTTATTGTTAAGTTTCCAGTAAAGGATTGTTCTGGTTCTATCCCTTTATTTTTACAGATTTCAAGATAATCATCCACGGCTTCAATAAAACTTGCTCTGAGAGATTGAACATCATACCCTTCGTAACTAATGAGACTACGAATATACTCTACTTTGCCATAAAATATTTGTTCTTGATCATCATAATTAACTGACCCGAAATATCCTTGATATTCCATCATATTGTTCATAACAGTCCCTCCTGATTTAAAATATTAATTAACTGCTCAATTTGATACATCTTTAAGATATTCTGAGGATGAGGTTTATGAAGGCTAATAATGACCCCTGATGAATTAACAAAACGCCGTCTTTATCCACTTGTTTTCCCAGTTTTCACTTCTTCAAAACCTAGTACAACTAATAACTTTCTCATCTCGTCCCAAGTAAAATCTTTTGGCCGAGTCAGAAGACGTTTGATAAGTTTCTCTTTTCGAGTCATTATTAATTAATATTTTAATCATCCCACAAGGAAATTTTAACCCCAAACCATGACTAATCTTGCTGAGTATAAAAACATTTTGACCGATTTAATCGCTAAAAACCGCGATCGCGTGGATTATTTAGCCATTCGTCTCGAAACCTCCCAAGGAACCAGTATTATGCTAAGGGGAGACAAGGTAGACACCCTCAGCGAAGGTATATCTACTGGCGGACAAGTTAGAGCGTGTTATAAAGGAGGATGGGGGTTTGCTACCTTTAACCAATTATCTACCTTACCCCAACGCATCGAAGAAGCGATCGCCTCAGCGAAACTGGTAGGAGACGACGAGACGATTTTAGCCGACATTGCACCTATCCAAACCAGCTGTCATTTACCTTTAACGGGACGAGATCCTAGGCAAGTTCCCCTCGCCCAAAAAAAGGCACTGTGTGACCACTATAACGAGATTCTACGGGGTTTAAACGAGCAAATTACCACCACCGTAGTCCGCTATGGTGACAGTAATCAGAGCGTGATTTTAGCCACTTCAGACGGCACATTAATCGAACAATCCTGGGCTGATCTGGAAATGCGTTTTTCCGCCACTGCGAGAAACGGGGACACAGTACAAACGGGACGAGAAACCACTGGATCACGGCGCGGTTATGATGATTTATTGGAACTGGATGAACAGGTGGAAGGGGCAGCCAAACGTGCCGTCAATGCCCTGGTTTTGCCCCCCGTAAAAGGCGATCGCTACACAGTTGTCATCGACCCCATTTTAACAGGTTTGTTTGTCCATGAGGCGTTTGGCCACCTCTCAGAAGCGGATATGTTATACGAAAATCCTGATTTTTTGGAGGTGATGAGTTTCGGGCGAAAATTTGGGCCAGACACCCTACAAATTTTTGACGGGGCAGCCCCAGAAGGTCATCGGGGTAGTTATTATTATGATGATGAAGGTGTGCCAGCAACTACCACACAATTAATTAAAGATGGGGTGATGGTTGGACGTTTACATTCCCGTGAAACCGCCGGAAAATTAGAGGAAAAACCCACGGGAAACGCCCGTTGTTTAAATTATCATTATCCCCCCATTGTTCGTATGACAAATACATGGATTGAACGAGGAAATACCCCGGTTAATGATTTATTTTCAGGGATAAAAGAAGGAGTTTACGCTAAGAATTGGCTAGGAGGAATGACCAATGGGGAGATGTTTACGTTTAGTGCCGGGGAAGCTTGGATGATTAGAAATGGTGAAATTTGTGAACCGGTTCGGGATGTTACTTTATCGGGCAATGTGTTTAAAACGTTGGCAAATATTGAAGGGATAGGAGACGATTTTTATTGGGATGAATCTGGTGGTTGTGGTAAAGGTGGACAAAGTGGTTTAGCAGTAGGTTGTGGAGGACCGAGTTTACGTATTAAAGATGTGGTAGTAGGAGGAGAAGCATGAAGTCAGAAGTCAGAAGACGGTAGGGTGGGCAAAATTTTCTACTAGATAGGTAGTCCAAACAAGACGCTCATTTGACCACTTTACAAAACTGGTTTTTAATGTGAGTTTAACCAACACTCTTTTAGACAGGTTGACCTTGTTTTAATAAGCGAGAGTCCATTATTTCTTGATCTAACGTTAGGTTATCGTCTTGACGATGAGCTTCCCATTTTCCTTGATTAAAAACACCTTCGTGCCATGTTCCTTGCATTAATTGTTCATCGGTTGAAACTATGCCAGAATAATCAATAGAATGACGAGAACCGCCAACATAACATTTACGAAAAGTGATCGTTCGTCCAGTAACCTCTCCAGTAACAGTCGCTTCTCCCAAAGAACTATCATCTAAGATGTTGCCACTAATGGTATTTTTTCCCTGCACTAACGTCATTTCAAAACGAGTCGGAACACCATATTGCCAGTACGTTCCCAGCCATATCCCATTAATATCAGCCATAACTTATATGCTTATTTGTATCCTTTTCATTGTAGAATAAATTACAGTCAAAGTAACCTAAATTAAACATTGGATACCATAAATATACGTCTAGCTCAACTTAATGATGCCCAAAAAATTGCCAAATTTAATCAAGCAATGGCCAAAGAAACTGAAGACAAAGTATTATCCTCTGATGTACTACAAGCAGGAGTTAAAAGCTTATTAGAAAACCCATCACAAGGCTTTTATGTCGTAGCCGAAGTTGATGCAAAAGTAGTTGGTTGTTTGATGATTACTAGGGAGTGGAGTGACTGGCGAAATGGAGTTTTTTGGTGGATTCAAAGTGTTTTTGTTGAAAAAGAATATCGTCGTCGTGGTATTTATCGCAGTATGTATGAGTTTATTAAAGAATTAGCTAATGGGAAAGAAGATGTCTGTGGGTTTCGATTATATGTAGAACAAGATAATATTGTTGCTCAAGAAACTTATAACGCATTAGGAATGACCAAACTTCCTTACCTTATGTTTGAACAGTCAAAACTCAATGATTAACCTCAGTTGATAAGATGGGGAAATTTGAAGCCTTTGCCTGTCTCAACATTTCCCTCTACAAAAAAGAGTAGATAATGTATTTTTTCAGTTCTACTTAAAGCAACACTTTCACCCCTTTGTGTAGATTAGGGGTGAAAGTGTTAACTAACTTGTTTTTCTAGAAGCACCACTCAAACAACTAAACAGGAATTTCCCGTTCACGTTCAAAGATTCGTTTGATAGTTGCCTTGTACTCACTACCACACCAATATTTGTCAATGAGAAGAAGCATATCTTTAGCGTACTTAAAGGTTGGTGAGGTGGTTCCTAAGACAAGAATGCTGCCAAAGATGAGGAAATCTGCCACTTCTTTTCCCACTTCTTTTCTTAAATCCCAACAAGCTCCTGCCCAAACTCGACCACGAGCATGAGGTTCAGCAGGTGCTTCAGGATATCTCAAGTTGTTATCACAATTGCGAATGACCCCAGGTTTTTCAGGGCTAGGCACAACATATTCCCCTAAATCAGAATCATTGGTTAAAGAGCAGGCAAAGTAATCAGCGTAACCTTCGTGTAGTGCGGAACCATCACTACCAAACATACCAGGACGATATTCATCAATTAAGGCATGAGTGAACTCATGAGCAACCACATCCACTTCCTTAGCTAAGTCTTGTAATCCATGAGCATTACTTGGATAACTCCCATCACCAAAGTAGATTTGTCCTGTGGAGGGACGGTAAAAGGCATTGTCGTAATTCTTACCAGTATGCACATTAGCAGCAAGTTGCCCATTATTTGCTTTGCCATAGGGATTGTTGACTTTAAAGCCTCGGAATCCCAAATCTAGGAAGTATTGATAGACCTTCTCGACAGCGTAATAGACCTGACACTCGTCAAAGTGGGTATTGTCAGGGAAGAAATTAAATCGATAATTGGGGCCTGCCACTGCTGCTGGCGCATCTTCATTAATGACTTTACAATGCTCGCCATCTAATTGCTTGTAAGGAGACTTGACATTACGCAACATTACGGTTGCCAAGGGTGTCTCTTCTGGATTTTCTGGGTAAACCCTTGCGCGAGGTGCAAAGTAAAATGAGTGCAACTTCATGGAGTTGTAGCTATCCAAAATCTCCCCATTTTGGACATCAATAAAGTATTCCCAATCACCCATGGGAATTTCAGCCGAAATCGTTAAGTGATAGGCTTCCACATATTGTTGCTGCGTTGGGTAAAAAACGGTTTTATGAGGAATGTCCTTTGTTCTTAACTCTAAATCCTTCCCGAGATCATTGCAGGCAATTTGCTTCGCGTCTTCAAGGGGTATGGGATTATCGCTACGTTGAGCAACACTTTGCGGACGCAGACCACTTGTCACTATCCTTACTCGGTTTTTCTCATCGACACCCACCACGGCTTCTGCACCCAACAGGGGTAATCCTTGATTGGTTTGTTGAAGACGAGTAAACTCTAATCCACCCCAATCAAAAGAATCAATTTCACTAAATTCTTTGTCATCTTCTTGACTCAGCCCCAAAACAGCCAAATTTTCTGCCAAGAAAACCTGGCTAATTTTACTCGGAGCACCTGGCATTGATTTAGATAGCTTGCCTTCTATGTAACTCGGTGTTCCAGTGGTAGGATTCCATTCAAGAGAAGCTCCTGATCTCTGTTCTAGAACCTTACTTTCAGCTAAAACAGTCGCAACTGGAGCAGTGGCAACAGCAGAAACCAGAGCATCAATATTATTTCGGTTAGCAAAACAATTCACATTAGAATCTTGCTCAAACATAATTTCTTCCTCTCCGTTTGAGAACTATAGCTTTTCCCACTCTTCTAAGGGACACTTTTATTCTATTTTCTTTTAGGAAGCATCCCTGTACCTATTTCCTAATACTAAAAACCTTTGCATTTCATAAGTATGGGAACTGCTATATTTTTTCCTCTATTATAACAATAACTCTTAGAGTCTGTTTATTAAGTAAATCTTAAGGCTAAAACAAAGTCGAAGTGATAAGAAAAAACATTGTATAACCGAAGCTAGAATAAAACTAGAAAAGAGTTGGCGAGAGAGTTGCGAGTGGGTCAATCGAACCCATCCGAGGAAAGTCCGGACTCCCAAAAGACCAGACTTGCTGGATAACGCCCAGTGCGCGTGAGCGTGAGGATAGTGCCACAGAAAAATACCGCCTCTAGTATTAGAGGTAAGGGTGCAAAGGTGTCGGTAAGAGCGCACCAGCAGTATCGTGAGGTACTGGCTCGGTAAACCCCGGTTGGGAGCAAGGTCGGAGGGGCAAAGGTTGGTCTTTTTCCTGTCCCGTTTTAGGTGTACCGCAAGAGATGTTTGGTAACAAACGTCCTAGATAGATAACTCTCCATCGAACAGAATCCGGCTTACGTCCAACTCTTTTCTATTTCAACAATCTGTTAATCTGTACTTAATGATATCCATCTTAAGTACCTTTATGACTCAATCTCCTTCTCTTCCTGTCATTAGCGTCCAGGAACTGGCAGAACGATTAGCCCAAGACCCCACCGAGTTACAATTAATCGATGTTAGAGAACCCGAAGAAGTTGCGATCGCCTACATCGAAGGATTTGAAGTGCTATCCTTAAGTCAATTTGAACAATGGTCTTCTGACATTGACCAACGTTTTGATCCTCATAAAGAAACCCTTGTCCTTTGTCATCACGGAATGCGATCAGCGCAAATGTGTCTTTGGTTACTTAACAACGGTTTTACCAATGTTAAAAATATAACGGGAGGCATTGCCGCTTATTCTGCTAAAGTTGATGCTAATATCCCCCAATATTAATGACTAAAAACTGCTTTAATATTAACAACCCTTTTATCCAGTCTTAGATTGACCGCTTAGAGCATCATGAAAGTTACCACTTTATTAAATCAACGTCATCAAGACATTTTACGGGCTACCGTACAACATTATATTGCTACAGCCGAACCGGTTGGCTCAAAAACGTTAGTCACAGAATATGATTTTACTGTCAGTTCTGCCACCATTCGTAATACGTTAGGAAAACTAGAAAAAGCCGGTTTTTTATATCAACCCCACACCTCAGCCGGACGCATTCCTTCTGATTTTGGGTATCGCATTTATGTCGATAATTTAATGACTCCCAATGAAAAAAGTGCCAAAAAAATTAAACAGAATTTAAGTCAACAACTTAACCAAAAAACCTATAATTTTGAAACAGCATTACAACGAGCAACCCAAATTTTAGCTAAATTAAGCGGTTATATTGCTTTAATTACCTTACCTCAAACCTCTCCCAATCAACTCCGTCATCTTCAACTGATACCCATCTCATCAAAACAAGCAATGTTATTGGTGGTTACTGATAGCTATCAAACCCAATCAATTGTCGTTGATATTCCTGCTACCTTAGTTAAAGATAACGAAGAAGATCAAAACTGGTTAGAGGAAGAATTACACATCCTTTCCAATTTTTTAAATAGCGAATTAAAAGGTAAGTCTTTATTAGAATTAACCCATTTGGACTGGCAACAAATCGATCAAGACTTCATCAATTATGCCGATTTTCTAAAAAGTTTACTGAAACAATTAAAAACTTACTTAAAGTCCTCTGTCGCTACTCAAATGATGATTCATGGTGTATCAGAAGTCTTACTTCAACCTGAATTTTCCCAGTTACAACAGGTGCAAATGTTACTCCATTTATTAGAAAAAGAACAAGATAAGCTCTTACCTTTAATTTTAGATATCTCTGAATCTGAGCTATCAAATCGACGGGTTACCCTCAAAATTGGCACAGAAAACCCTTTAGAATCCATGCGTCCCTGTAGTCTAATTTCTGCTACTTATTGTCAGGGTAATATTCCTGTCGGGAGTGTCGGTTTAATTGGTCCAACCCGAATGTTATACGAGAATACAATCCCTTTAGTTGAATCAACAGCCGACTATTTATCAGAAACCTTAGCTGCCATCAATTAATAATAAGAGGTAATACTTTTGACTTTTGACTTTTTACTTGTGAAGTTTTCCCCGATGGTGTTATATTAAATTACCTACGAGTAGAAATCGAGGTTGACCCTTGCAAAAGTTGTTAAATATTGCCAAAATTATCGACACTATCAACGAATGGATAGGAAGGTTAACTTATTGGTTAGTTCTCCTCATGATTTTTGTCGGGGTTTGGAATGTAGTCGGAAGATATCTAGGTCGATTTATTGGACAAAATTTAACGTCTAATGGCTTAATTGAAGTGCAATGGTATTTGTTTGATCTTGTCTTTCTTTTGGGGGCTGCCTATACTCTGAAACATGATGATCATGTTAGAGTTGATCTGTTTTATAAAGATTGGCCACCAAAACGAAAAGCCTTAGCTAATTTTATCGGTGTTTTTATATTTTTAATTCCCTTTTGTTTAATGATCATTTATTATTCTTGGGGTAATATTATTAATTCTTGGAAGATTTTAGAAATGTCTCCCGACCCCGGTGGACTTCCTCGTTATCCTATTAAATCAATGATTATTGTTAGTTATATCTTACTCATTTTTCAAGGATTAGCTGAAGCTATTAAAAATTGGGCTATTTTTACCGATCAATTAACCCCCCAGGAGGAACCCCATGATCCTAGCGTATGATTGGTTAGGCCCGTTAATGTTTCTGATAGCATTAATTTTACTGTCTTTTGGTTATCCTGTTGCCTTTTCTTTGGGTGGGGTCTCTATTATTTTTGCCTTAATTGGCGTTATTTTAGGCGCATTTGACCCCGTTTTTTTAAGTGCGTTACCCAGTCGAATTTTTGGCATTATGGGAAATTATACCCTTCTGGCCATCCCCTATTTTATTTTTTTAGGATCGATGCTAGAAAAGACAGGAATTGCCGAAAAATTGCTATTAACAATGGGGATTCTATTTGGTAGATTGCGCGGTGGCCTTGCCTTAGCGGTGGTTATTGTAGGCGCATTGTTAGCAGCAACCACGGGAGTTGTAGCCGCAACAGTGGTGGCTATGGGTTTAATTTCTTTGCCCATTATGTTGCGTTATGGTTATAACAAAGAATTAGCATCGGGGGCAATTGTTGCTTCAGGAACCCTGGGCCAATTAATCCCTCCCAGTATTGTTTTGGTAGTATTAGCCGATCAATTAGGAATTCCTGTGGGTAGTTTATTTATTGGGTCTATTATTCCAGGATTAATGATGGCTAGTGCCTTCGCCCTTCATGTTATTATTGTTGCTTTAATTCGCCCAGATGTTGCTCCGGCTTTACCTCCAGAAGAACGAAACATTAGTAAGAAAGCATTAATTAAACAAGTCTGTCAAGCCATGCTTCCCCCATTATTACTGATTTTATTGGTATTAGGAAGTATCTTTTTTGGCATTGCCACGCCCACTGAAGCCGGTGCCGTGGGTGCTTTAGGAACCATTATTTTAGCCGGGTTTAATCAGGAATTAAATTGGGTAACCCTGAAACAAGTTTGCGATGCAACGTTACGCATTAGCACAATGGTGATTTTTATTCTTTTTGGCTCAACGGCTTTTAGTTTAGTGTTTCGAGGGGTCAATGGGGATCATTTCATGTTAGAAATTTTAACCACGTTACCAGGGGGAAAATATGGGTTTTTAGCGGTGAGTATGCTAACAGTCTTTATTTTAGGATTTTTTATTGACTTCTTTGAAATTGCGTTTATTGTTATTCCGATTTTCAAACCAGTCGCTGAAACCTTAGGGGTAGATTTAATGTGGTATGGGGTTATTTTAGCGGCTAATTTACAAACCTCCTTTTTAACCCCTCCCTTTGGCTTTGCTTTGTTTTATCTCAGAGGAGTGGCACCACCAGAGTTAAAAACAGAAGAAATTTATCGCGGGGCTATTCCGTTTATCTTGCTCCAACTTTTAGTCTTAATATTAATCATTATTTTCCCTTCTCTGGTTAGTTTCTTACCCTCTTTAAGTACCGCTAGAGGTTAGGGTCTGTCTGCAAACCACTACAAAATTAAAAATGAGTTAATTTCCCCCCCTGCCTCCCCTGCTTCCCCTGCCTCCCCTGCCTCCCCTGCTTCCCCTGCCTCCCCTGCTTCCCCTGCCTCCCCTGCTCCTCTCAACTAAGATTTTGTAACTTTGCGGACACGCCCTAATCTAACTCTCGTCGTCCTTCTAAGGCCCGTGCTAAAGTGACCTCATCAGCATATTCTAAATCCCCACCCATCGGCAAACCAAAAGCAATACGAGTGACTTTAGTAAAAGGTTTCAGCAGTTGACCAATATATAACGTAGTAGTTTCCCCTTCCACGGTGGGACTAATGGCTAAAATAATCTCTTTGACTCCCTCTTGCGTCACCCGTCTCACCAACGGTTGAATATAGAGTTGTTCGGGGCCAATACCATCCATCGGAGACATGACACCCCCTAAAACATGGTATTTTCCCTTATATTCTCGGGTTTTTTCCAAAGCAATCACATCACGGGAGTCGGCCACCACACAAATCGTTTGACCATCACGGTTAGGGTTACGGCAAATATCACAGATAGGTTGTTCAGAAAAATGAAAACAAACCTTACATAACCCCACTCGCTTCTTGGCATCAATTAAAGCTTTAGCCAGGGCTTGAATTTCGTTTTCAGGACGTTTGAGGATATGTAAGGCGAGACGTTGGGCTGTTTTTGGTCCAACGCCAGGTAACCGTTGTAATTGTTCGATTAAGCGGGCTAAAGGCGGTGTATAAATAGGGCTTATCTCCAAATTTAATTAGACAGTTTATTATAAATAAGTTAGGGAACAATGTTGATTGAAAAAAACCATGATGATCAGCTTTAATTATCAAATTTCGGCTTCTGAATACTAGGTTTTTTCGGTTTATCTATGTTTCTTGTTGTTTTTTTGTCTCCTCTTGGGGGTGGAGATCCCTCCTGGGTGACTTTAACCGGTTTTTTATATCGTGGAATTGATTTGGTTGGGGGTTCTAAGTCTTGATCCCATCCCCAACAATTACGAGATGGGATAAATTTAAAATTGCCTTGAACAAACCAACGAGGGGGTAAATCTTCCTTGGCTATTTTGGGGTTAAAACGGAAAGGTTTGGCTTCATCCTCTCGCCGCATCAATACAGGAAGATGAGACGCTTTAAATTTGCCCTTAGGATCATTGGCATTTTGGTTGCGATAGACAGAAATCACTGGCGTTCTCACCTGGGGAACAAATTGCCAAACCCCTCTAAATTTAAACATTCCTGGGGCTTCTTCCCAAGGGTTTTCCTCTTCCCAAGCAGCCACTTGGAAGTAAATTTGAGGATCTTTGCGAGGAATCATCAAACATTTAGGATAAACTCGCAAAAATAGAGTTTGATCGGGGTTAGCCGCCATTTGCTTTAGCCAAGCTTGATAGCGATAACCAGCAATAAATAATTTATAACGTTTTCCTCCGAGACGGATAAAAAAGTTACCCTCTTCATCTTGTTCCGGTTTCCCTTTAAGGGTTCCGATCGCTTGAAACAAAAGAGGATTTTCCTCAACTTCAGCCTTAGGGGTTGAAGTTTCTTCGGATTTAGCGGGTTGTGAGACCTCAGTAGTGAGTTCTTCAGGGACAGACATTTTAGCGTTTCCCAATAGTTTTTGGTGGTTAATCTAACGAAATTTATATCGATCATAAACCCCTAGATACCATAAGTCTAGGGGTGTTATAATCAAAGCTTTGACCATAATAACTATAACCAAATATTGTTAAAAATAAAATAGGGCTTAACTATGTATTGTCTGGGATTAATGAGTGGCACCTCAGTAGACAGTATTGATGCTGCATTAGTGAAAATTACAGGAAAAGACCTTGATTTAAAGGTCCAATTTTTGTCTGGGGTCAATTATAATTATCCCGAAAAATTAAGACAAACCATTTTAGAAGTGGCTGGGGGAAAACCCCTGTCAATGGAAGAGTTTGCCCAATTAGATGAGGAAATTGCCCTCTGTTTTGCTCAAGCCGTGAATGAAATTAAACAAAATTATCCTACTATAGAATTAATTGGTTCCCACGGACAAACCGTTTATCATCGACCCCCTATACAGAAAAAATTAGGGTATACCCTACAATTAGGCAGGGGAGAAATCATTGCCAATTTAACAGGAATTTCCACCGTTAATAACTTTAGAGTCGCCGACATAGCAGCCGGCGGACAAGGCGCACCATTAGTGTCTAAAATTGATGCTTATCTATTAAGTCATCCTCAACATCATCGTTGTGTACAAAATATCGGCGGTATTGGAAACGTTACTTATTTACCTCCCAAACAAGGAAACCATTGGGAAGATCAGATTATGGGATGGGATACAGGGCCTGGAAATATCTTAATTGATTTAGCCGTACAAAAATTAAGCAACGGAACAAAAACTTATGATAAAAACGGAGAATGGGCTTCCCTTGGACATCCCCATTCAACCTTAATTGAACAATGGTTACAACAAGACTTTTTTCAACAAAAACCTCCCAAATCAACTGGAAGAGAATTATTTGGTAAAGAGTATTTAGAAAAATGTTGGCAAGATGCACAAGACCATGATTTATCAGAAGCGGATTTTTTAGCTACCTTAACCGACTTAACCGCAGCCTCTATTGCTCATAGTTATCAAAACTTTCTAAACTATCCCATTGACGAAATTTTATTATGTGGGGGTGGCTCTCATAATTTATACTTAAAAGAACGGATTCAATCTCATTTTTCCCCTAACACCCTCGTCAAAACTACCGATGAAGTGGGGATGAACAGTGATTTTAAAGAAGCGATCGCCTTTGCCATCTTAGCCTACTGGCGATACGTAAGTAAGCTTCCAGGGAATTTACCACAGGTAACAGGGGCCAAACAAAAAAAGTTACTCGGTGAGATTCATCTACCCATTCACCACCAAACCAATAAGTGAACTACCTACGCTGACCTATCGGTACAGCGTAAGCTTCTTACCCAACAGATAGCGGAACAGTGGATTTCTTGCGTCCTCCTCTACTCCGTCTTACATCTGGGCGATAAGCTT
>JASJDN010000055.1 GCA_030065205.1 Crocosphaera sp. | reverse complement strand
CCTCGTAGGGTGGGTTAGGCGCAGGGTTGATTTTTATGAAAACACAATAACTTATGGTCTGCAACCTAACCCACCATTTTAGGTATGTAGTCTATTATACTTTTTACCCCACACTGTCGGGAGAGCCTCTATAATTAACCGAAAATATCATTAATAGTTAAAGTAATATCAGAAAAAGCTAAGGGAGAAATAGACTGAATATTGTTCTGTTGTTCTAAATAAGTTTTATCTTGAGGTTGTCGATAAACTTCTAAGGTTTTGTTATTCAAATTAATGATCCAAACTTCATTAATATTACTTTCAGCATAAAGAGGTAACTTGATTTCTTGATCGTATTTGATGGTACTATCAGCAACTTCAATTAAGAGATAAATATCTTCAGGTTCAGGGATTTTACTTTCATAAAAATCAGAACGCGGTTTTAAAAGAACAATGTCAGGTTGAGGTTCCGAATAATTATTTAGTCTGATAGAATTTTGTACACTAACAATAGCTTTATTTCCAAGTAATGGAGGAAATAAGTTCGTTAAGCGGTTAACAGAAGCAGCGTGTTTTCTTCCAATAGGTGACCTGGCAATAATTTCTCCTCTGATTAATTCTACCCTATCTTCTGGTGTTAAAATTCCTGTTTCTGCCATTTTGTGGTATTCATTAACATTAAATTTTCGGGTGATGACTTGCATAAACTCAACTGCCGTTTTTATTAAATAATAAATCAAATTACTGGAATTATTTATCAGTGTAACATTCCCATTCTAGTACAATACTGTTAACCTTATTAAAAGCATTATGCCAACATTTAGATGATATTTTCTTCCCTAACTATCCTAGTGAACACAAGCAGTGTAGAATAAACCATTAACTTACTTATCTTAATCATAAGACAGTTTTATAGCGTCTCTCATAGACTTAATTCTATGAATCTGTTTTAATAGAGGTAAGTAAATCTATGTAAAACTTATCATCGAAAAATACAAATGATAGAAGCCTTAAGTCAAACGATTTGGCTAGTTCCTTTGTACGCATTGATCGGGGCCATACTTGCAATACCCTGGTCCCCTGGAATTATTCGAGAAACCGGTCCAAGGCCATCGGGTTATGTTAACCTGTTGATGACTTTTATTGCCTTGACTCATAGTTTAATTGCTTTAGTAGAAACCTGGGAGAAACCAACTACTTATTTATCCTTTTCTTGGCTTCATGCTGCTGATTTAAACATCACGTTTGACATCGAAGTTTCTACCATTACTATTGGGGCATTAATATTAATCACTGGACTCAATTTATTAGCACAAATTTACGCCATTGGTTATATGGAAATGGACTGGGGATGGGCAAGATTTTATTCTTTACTTGCTCTATTTGAAGCAGGAATGACAACACTTGTGTTGTGTAATTCCCTATTTTTTAGTTACGTTGTTCTCGAAATTCTCACATTAGGGACTTATTTATTGATTGGTTTATGGTTCAATCAATCATTAGTTGTCACCGGCGCGAGAGATGCCTTTTTAACTAAACGGGTAGGGGACTTGATCCTACTGATGGGAGTGGTTGCTTTGTTACCTTTAGCCGGAACCTGGAATTATAATGAGTTGGCTACTTGGGCGCAAACCACAACTATTAGCCCAACGACAGCAACGTTACTCTGTTTAGCCCTTATAGCGGGTCCCTTGGGCAAATGCGCTCAATTTCCCTTACACTTATGGCTAGATGAGGCGATGGAAGGCCCGATGCCGGCCACTATCCTACGAAATACCATTGTCGTCTCCACTGGTGCATGGGTATTAATTAAATTACAGCCTGTTTTGGCCTTGTCGGCTGTGGCTTCTAGCTTTATGATTGGGGTGGGTTCTATCACCGCTATTGTTGCTAGTTTAATCGCTATTGCTCAAATTGATATTAAGCGATCGCTGTCCTATTCGGTAAGTGCATACATGGGTTTGGTCTTTATCGCTGTGGGAACCCAACAAGATACAGTGGCGTTAAAATTATTATTCACTTATGCGATCGCCATGTCTTTATTGGTGATGAGTGTGGGGGGTGTGGTATTAAACACCATTACCCAAGATTTGACCCAATACGGCGGTTTATGGTCCCGTCGTCCCCTTTCTGGCATTTGTTTCCTAGTTGGGTTGGCTTCAATGGTTGCTTTTCCGCCTTTGGGCTGTTTTTGGACATTAACAGAAATGGCTGATAATCTTTGGTTAACCCATCCTCTGTTAGTCGGGGTGATGCTGGTGGTCAACGGGTTGACAGCGTTTAGCCTTACCCGTGAGTTTAGCCTTATTTTTGGAGGAAAAACTAAACGGATGACCGTGCGATCGCCGGAAGGGTTATGGGCGTTAGTTTTGCCCATGATGGTGACGATGGGGTTTGCTTTACACGTTCCCATTTTATTATATCAATGGCAGTTATTACCCATCTGGCAAGCCTTGAATGTGACGGTTGCTGGATCATTAACGCTGACGACTTTGATCGGCGCAGGAACGGCAGCTTATCTCTATCTTAATGATGATATTCCTAAACCGATTCAATTACCATCAAAAGCATTACAAGACTTCTTCGCTTACGATCTTTACACAGAGAAGTTCTATCGGAATACTATTGTTTTTGTAGTGGGTTTCGTTTCTCAAATAATTTCTTGGTTTGATCGCTATTTAGTTGATGGAGTGATTAACTTGGTAGGGTTAGCGACTATCTTCGGAGGAGAAACCTTAAAGTATAATGCTTCTGGTCAAACTCAGTTCTACTTTTTGTCAATTTTTCTAGGAGTTATTCTCTTTGTTGGCATGATTTTTTCCAATTTTATTTTTTAATTAACTGAGATTTCTATCATCATTGAATTAGGATAAAAAAATGCTGAGTTTTTTACTTTTGTTTCCCGTAATAGGAGCAATTATTATTGCTTTAATCCCAGGAAAATTAGAGTCTTCTCGTTTAAGACAAATTACTACACTTTTTGCCTTAATTATCTTTGGGGCGACGGTTTGGTTATTAACTCAATTTGATTTGAGTGATCCAAGGTGGCAATTTTCTGAATATCTACCCTGGTCTGATTTCATCGGATTAAGTTATAGTTTAGCAGTTGATGGGTTATCTTTACCTCTCATTGCTTTAAATAGTCTCTTGACAATTATCGCAATTTATAGTATTGGAGAAAATGTCGAAAGACCGCGTTTGTATTATGCGTTAACATTATTAATTAACGCAGGAATTACGGGAGCTTTAGCCGCACAAAATCTCCTCTTATTCGTCATTTTTTACGAGTTAGAACTAATCCCTTTCTACCTAATGATTGCTATTTGGGGAGGGGAAAAAAGAGGCTATGCTTCCACTAAATTTTTACTCTATACTGCGGTGTCAGGACTGTTAGTTTTAGCAGCATTCCTAGGCATCGGTTTTCTCAACGGTGCCAGCAGTTTCGACTACGGAACTATCACCACAGAAGGGTTAGAATTAAACACCAAACTGATACTATTAACCGTTCTTTTAATTGGGTTTGGTATCAAAATTCCCTTAGTTCCATTGCATACATGGTTACCTGACGCTTATACAGAAGCCTCTCCAGCCGTTACCATCTTATTAGGAGGAATCTTAGCAAAATTAGGGACTTATGGCTTAATTCGCTTTGGTTTACAACTATTTCCCGATGCTTGGTCACTCGTTGCCCCAGGATTAGCGATTATTGGCACAGTAAGCGTATTGTATGGGGCTTTAAGTGCGATCGCACAAAAAGATATTAAACGCATGGTTGCATACAGTTCCATCGGTCACATGGGTTATATTTTAGTAGCAGCGGCCGCAGGGACTCAACTAAGCACGTTAGGGGCAGTAGCCCAAATGGTTAGTCATGGCTTAATTTTAGCTCTGTTGTTCCATTTAGTGGGTATTGTCGAACGAAAAGTGGGGACTCGTGACTTAGATGTACTCAACGGGTTAATGAACCCCATACGCGGTTTACCCCTCACCAGTGCATTATTAATCACCGCAGGAATGGCTAGTGCTGGAATTCCTGGTTTAGTAGGCTTTGCTGCTGAATTTATTGTTTTTCAGGGCAGTTTTGCTACGTTTCCTATTCCTACCTTACTTTGTGTCATTGCTTCTGGTTTAACTGCCGTATATTTCGTTATCTTGCTGAATCGAACTTGTTTTGGTAAATTAGACAACGAAAAGAGTTATTATCCCCCCGTTTTGCCCTCTGAAACCATACCGGCTTTAGTTCTCACCCTCATCATCTTCATTCTTGGTGTGCAACCCAACTGGTTACTCAAATGGATAGAACCGACAACAGATTTATTTGTCGCTAAAGTTCATCCCATAGAACAAATAGCCGTTAACAAACCGTAGGGTGGGTAAGTCAAGGAGGTATGTAAAATAACAATAAACCTAAAATTCTTGTCCACTTTACCAATGGAATGAATAAAACCAACAACAGATTTATTTGTTGTTAATGTTCATAAAGTTGAACAGTAAATAGTACAACTATAAGACCGTAAGGTGGGCTGATAAAGACGTTATTTCACATAACAATAAAGATAAAATCTTGCCCACCCTACCAATCAATCTTTAATAACCGATAACTAACATTTACCATGACACAGGCAACCCTTAATCCTACGGCAAAAATTCCCCCATCAACCCATCCCTTTGCTGATGTTATTCATCGCTTAGAGTCTGGGGGTTCAATGTTACCAGATACCCCAGAAAACTTAATGCAAATTATCGGCATTTACAAAGCTTATGCTGTGCCGATGGACTTTTATTGGCGGGACTTATTATATATTGCTGAAAGAGTCTTTTTAGAACCCCTTCCCTTCTTTAAATACTTCCTACCACAAGAATATTTAGAACTCCATAATCACTATGCTGGTGAGGATGCTGACTTAAAAGTTTGGCGAGGAAAAGCAACAGCGCACCCTGAACTATTAGAGTTTATAGAGAAGGGAAAAACAGGCAAAATGCCCAAGCTATTTCATCATCTTAATCATGATCGCATTAATATGGAATTTGCAGAATCTTGTATGAGAGCCATGTTGTGGCATGGTCGAGATATGGGGTTAGGTAAGTTTGATGCTTACTTAGATAGTGATGAATATAAAGCTAATGCAGATAAGGCCATTAAAGCCTATTTTAAGAATAATCCTGCCATGTTAGGGTTGTATAAACTATTTCCTGAAATGTTCTTAGAACAAGTCAGACAGTTATCTTATTATTCCAATTTAGGACTGTTTTGGGAAGTGATGGCTCCTGTCTTTTTCGAGATGTCTGATATTTACGATGAAGGAGGGTTTAAAGGGGTTCCTGATGCCATGAATTTCTTAATTAATGGGATTTTTGCTGTGGCTGGTCGTCCTATTTATCATCATGTTTATATTGGAGATGAATGTTATGAAATTATACCCAAATCTAAAGGGTTTATGTGGCTTTATGAAGCAGCCTTACCCTATGTAGAAGCTATCTTTTATCGCACTGCACCCTTTAGAGGAACCAAGTCTTATAACGCCCAAGCAAAACAAGTTCCTGAAGAGCAAAAAGACTTCCATTATGGCATTTTATACGCCGATGTTTTTCCGGTAGGAACCGCAGGTATTCCTCCTACATTATTAATGGATGATATGTATCACTTTTTGCCTGATTATCTACAGGAATATTATCAAAAACATTGTCGTGGGGAAAAAGATATTTTGATTCAATTAGGAATTACATTTCAACGTTCCATGTACAATGTTACCTCTGCCGTTATTCAAGCATTAAGAGCAGCTTTACTCTATCCCTTAGACGATGAAAACCCGAAACATTTACTCAAAAACCGCCAATTTTTTGAATCACAAATGGATAGATTTTTACGTCCAGAAGCCCGTTTAAAAGACATTCAAACTCAAGACTATCGTTAAAAAAAGTATGAATGATTATAAAGAGTTGTTAGAAATTAGATTAATTTCGATTATTGCCATGAGTTTATCATTTCTACTTTACTTGATAACATGGTTGTGAGGGAAAACTGACACGAAATAACACTTTTGAGTAGAGACGTTTGATGAAACGTCTCTACTACATGATTGGGAAAATTAGTAACGATACTAGAAAAATAATTCTGATTACGCTATGGTAATGGTCAAGATATAAATAAATTTTCTTGTCAATGATTAGAGTGTATACAGATACATCCGTCTTTGGGGGTGTTTTTGATGATGAATTTAAAGAAGAAACTCTTGCTTTTTTTGATTTAGTTAAAGAAGGTAAGTTTCAACTGGTAATATCTTCAGTTGTTTCTAGAGAAATTCAACCAGCACCTGAAAAAGTTAAAGATTTCTTTATTGATATTTATTCCCCTTTAGAGGTAATTAATTATGAAGGTTAAACAGTTTGATTGTGTTAGAATGAAACACTCAGGAAGTGAAAAAATTTATGAAGAAATTAACAACATGGATATTGAAGAAGAATTAAGATACTGGCAAGAAGCCTCAAAAGAATTAGTCCGCATGAAAAAGGTAACAGGGAAAAATATTAAGTAAAAAATATAGAAGATAAATATATGGAACCTCAATATGCTCTCTCTAAAATAAAAAGTAAATTGTAAGATGCGTAATGCCCACCTTACTTATGTTTCTTTGGCTAATTTTAATAGTTCAAATATAGCTTTTGATTAATGCGAAAACCAGCCTTAGTAATTAAATCATCCATTAATGGTTGAATAGTTGTGATTAATCTTCTTTGTTTAGCAATTAATAAAATACCTAAAATTCCAATAATATTTAATCCTAAACTAATTGCTTTTTTTCTACCTGGATTTTCATCTATAATTACTCTATCAGAATTTAAAGAAATAGCTAAAGCGATGGTTTCTGATTCCCCTGGATGTAATTCTTGTTGTAAATCATCCAATAATGATTTATCTTCTAGTTCTTTTTTTTCTATCCAAGATAAGGTTTGTACTTCAAAGGTAGGCAATGCCTACCCAAATAAACTTACATAATAACAAAATCATGATCAGTTAAACTATTGGTATCTATTCCTTTTACAACAGCTAAAGTTTGATCGCCATAGTTAATTGTTTGACCAGAAAAAGTTAAATCTTTATAGGTTAACCCTCCCGATAACCCAATAAAATCTTGACCATCCACAAAGTCAGCAATAAAATCTTGTCCATTATCTGCTGCAAGAACAAAAATATCTGACCCTCCATTACCAAAAAGAAGATCATCACCCCCTTGACCATCAATGATATCATTACCGTCTAAACTAACAATTTGGTCATTGCTGGAGGTTCCTGTTAAAACATCTTGCTCAGGGGTTCCTCTGATGAAAGTTGCTAATTCGAGAACATCACTATCCCCATAAGTAGCTACGTTACCAGTAATATCACTTTTTTCAACTTCTAGGGTTCCATTGAAGGAAAAGACTCCACCCCCTTGATTATACGCATTATTGTCAGTAATTACACTATCTTCAATCGTAGTAGAACCATATATATTAAGAATTCCGGCACCATCAATTATAGATGTATTATTTTTAATAATTGTATTTTTTTCAATTTTTAGGTCACCGTTTAAATTATAAATACCCGCACCCATAAAGGAAGTATGACCACTAATGATAGTATTTTCAATTTTCACTTCTCCTGCGTTAGCAATACCGCCACCCGCAGACGCAAAATTGTTTTCAATAACGCTATCTTTAACCTCAAGTTTTCCTGTATTAGAAATCCCTCCACCACTGGATCTTAAAGCAGTATTCTCCTTAATTATACTGTTCTCAATTTTTAATTCACCATCCATATTGTAGATACCACCACCACGAATTGTAGCAGTATTACCCGTAATAATACTATCTTTAATGGTTAATTTTTCTTTATTAAGAATAGCTCCCCCAATATCTTCAGTATTTCCACCAGTGATTGCTAGTCCTTCTAACTTAACATCTACTTGAGAATCAACGTCACCATCATCGATTAAAAAAACGCGATCAATCCCTTGAGCATCAATCGTTGCACCGTCTGAGTCAGATTTAATTGTGAGCTTTTTATCGATGAGAATATTAGCTTCTTGATGGAGGTTATCGTCTCCCCCTGTCACAATAATTTTGTCCCCTTTCTCAGCAGCAGCAATGGCCTCAGCAATGGTCAAGAAATCACCATTACCACTATCATCTACTAACCAATCAGCCATGATTAATTACCCCCATTAAAAAATTGTTTTTTATTAATCTTTTAAAGTATTGAAAATAATCTTAAAATTGTCTGTGAGTTTGATCACATCACCCTAATTATCTTTATATAGTTGTTTTGATTCAGTTCATGAGTTATTGATTATCTTAACAATAAGAAAAGATTAAGAAGTTAATAACATTAGTGGAGTTTTCTTGCTTGGGTTGGGGAAAATCTAAAACTAAACTATAATTTTTTCTTGATTTTCAAGTCATTAAGCTACCATTACTGGAGTTTGCTCACAAAAATTAAGTCCTAACCATTGATTTATGTTGGAGATTCTTATGACCGTAAAATCAGGTTTATTGAAAGTTTTTCTTAGTGTTTGTATTCTCACTAATCTATCTGAAGTAGCTAATGCACAACGTTATCATTTGACGAATTACGATTTTGATAATCGACCCAGTTTAGGACAAGTTCCTAACGAAAATGGGGAAGAAATGGACATTTTTTTAGGAGGACTTTCTGGGTTATATTTTGAAGGATTTAATGGCAATAATTTACGATTTGTTACTCATCCTGATCGCGGACCGCTTCCTTTTCCTCTTCCTAATTTACAGCCTGAAATTGTACGTTTTGATTTAGATATAACTAGCAATAATATTACCATTATTGATCGTATTAATTTGTTTAAATCTGATGGAGTAACCCCTTTATCTGTACTTCCTAATTTACAAGCAGGAGAACAAGGAACCGCTTATACTGACCAGTTTGGAGTCGATTTATTGGGTAATTCACTTCCTAATGATCCTTTGGGTGCAGACTTAGAAGGAATTGTTATTGATTCCCGTGATAATAGTTTTTGGATGGTGGATGAATATCGACCAGCAATCTATCATTTTGATGAATTAGGAACATTATTAAATCGTTTTATTCCGATGGGAACAGCAGCAGCAGTTAATGAACCTTTAGGAACCTTTGGAACGGAAATTATACCCTCAGTTTATGCTCAAAGAAGAGCAAATCGAGGCTTTGAAGCAGTGGCCTTAAATAAGGATACAAATAGATTATATGCCTTTATTCAAACTCCTATTGATAACCCTGATACACCAGGAAATACAACCTCAAGAAGTAGCGATATTTTGCGTATCCTAGAACTGGATATTAATAACCCCACAAATCCTTTAATCAGTGGTGAATTTGTCTACTTATTAGAGAATGATTTGTATGATACGAATGTGGATAAAATTGGGGATGCAGTTTGGTTAGGAGATAATCGTTTTGCTGTTATTCAAAGAGATTCTTCTCTAGGATTAGATGCGAATAAATTGGTGTTTCAAATTGATTTATCTGAAGCAACTAATTTAGAAACAGATGTTTTTAATTTAGTCGAAAACAAAACTTTAGAAGAACATACAGCAGAAGAATTAGGTATTGCAGGTATTATTCCTGTTAATAAAAAATTCCTATTTAATTTACCTGAGTTGGGTTATTTAGCCGGGGATAAACCCGAAGGGTTAGCTTTAATTCCAGGAAAAAAACCAACTTTTGTTGTCATTAATGATAATGATTATGGGTTATTAGATGATTCAATTCCTAATGATGGTCGTCAAGATTTTAATCCTGAACCGATTCCTGTTGTTGTAGGGGTTATTACCCCTGTCCCTGAACCCTCTAATCATGGTTTATTAGGAGGAATTTTATTAATGGGAATTGGCTCTATTTTTCGTCGTTTAAGTGGGGTTAATAAGATGTGTTAATCCTTGAACTAACCTTTCAATTCCTATGGTTGCTGTTTCTTCTTTTAGCGCACCGTAAGCAATTCGTAAATAGCAACCTTTTTCCATACCAAAAGTTCTCCCAGGAAGTACAGCAATTTTGTAGTTTTTGATTAACTTTTTGACTAATTCAAAGTCATTTAGCTCAGTATTGACTTTTAAGAAAAAATAAAAGGCTCCTTTACTTTCAACGATGGTACAAATATCTTGTAATTCTTGAAGATGATTGATAAAAATATCTCGAACTTTTCTAATATCTTCGAGATACTTGTAACAGTAGTTTTTACCCACAGTTAATGCACCTAATGCTGCATATTGAGAAATAACAGGGGGACAAATTAAAATGGTGTCTTGAATTTTTTTGACTGCTTCTAGTAAATGATAAGGAATAACCATATAACCAATTCTCCAACTAGCAAAACCATAAGCTTTAGATAAACTATATAAAGAAATGGTATAAGCATCACTATCTATGATTGAACTGGGAGAAAAATGTTTAATTCCATCATAAGTAAAATATTCATAAGCTTCATCAGAAATATGAAAAATCCCCTTTTCTCGACACAGTTGATTAACTTCTCTCAAACTTGACTCAGAATAAATAACTCCTGTAGGATTATTAGGGGAAATTGTAACAATAGCACGAGTTTTTGAGGTAATGGCTGCCTTAATTTTATCTAAGGAAAGTTGATAATTATTATCAGTATTAACTAAAATTGGCTGGCAATTAGCCATAATGATTGCCATTTCATGATTAAAATAATAAGGGGTATTAAGAATGATCTCGTCCCCAGCATTGCTAATAGCTAAAATAGCATTCATAAAGGCCATATTTGAGCCAGATGTTACCATGACAGAGCGATTTCCCTTAATATTAGTTTGATTATCTGCTTGTAATTTTGTAACAATTTGCTTAATTAAGGGATGAATCCCTTGAACTGATTTATACTGATGATTATGAAGCTCACTTAAAAATTGTTTAATTCCTTCCATAGCTTTCGGAGGAGGTGGATAATAGACGACTCCTTGTCCTAAGGAAATAGTTCCAGGATTATCTTGTATCAGTTCTCCCACTATAGGAATTATGGGAGATTGTACCCTATTCATTCGTGAAGTTAAATTAGTCATTGATTACATTTATTCTTACTAATACGAGTAGTAGTTATGGCTAATATTAATAATTAATGATTCAATCACTATCATAGCTTGATTATAATGGAAATTGTCAAACAACTTAAGCAAATTATTATTATTTTGTTTATATTTGCGATGGTTAATGTTTGTTTATTATATTTTCAAAGTTACCAAATGACGAAAGATGGACGGGTAGTTAATTTTTCAGGAATTGTCAGAGGAGCTAGTCAAAAACTAATTAAAAATGAGTTACTTAATTATCCTAATGATGAGGAAATCAATAAAATTGAGCAAATTATTCAAGGATTAAGCAAAGGAGACAAATCTTTAAACCTTCCTGTAGTAACCTCCAAAAATTTTCAAGCCAAAATCAATATTGTTGAACAAGAATGGCAAAATTTAAAGAAAAAAATAAGAGAATTTAGACAAAGAAAAATAACAGAAAAAGAACTCTTACTAATAAGTGAAAAATTCTGGATAGTAACCAATGATGCAACTTTTTCAGCAGAAAATCATGCGGTTAATAATGTTCAATCTCTTAGGTATTTATATTTATTACTATTTGGTATTAATCTTGTCGTCTTAAGTGTTATTTGGAAAATAACCAGGAAAATATCTAGAAATATTTTAGATCGTATTCGAGCAGAAATTTCTCTAAAAAGTTCTGAAGAAAAATTTCAGCAATTAGTTAATAATATTAATGAAGTTTTTTGGATGACTGATATTAACGATCAACAAATTCTTTATGTAAGTCCAGCTTACGAAAAAATTTGGGGCAAAACTTGTGAAAGTTTATATTTAGATATCAATCAGTGGAAAAAGTCGATTTATCCTCAAGATGTAGTTCGTGTTAACAGAGTGTTAGAAAATTTTTTAATTAATCAACAGGAAACCTTTGATCTAGAATACCGTATTATTACTTCTAGCAATAAAATCTGTTGGATACATGATCGAGGTTTTGTTATTAATAATGGTCAAAATCAACCCTACCGGATTGCTGGAATTGCTGAAGATATTACCCAGAAAAAAAATATAGAAAACCGTCTAAGACAAGAATTAAAACGTACGCTATTATTGCAAACAATAACGAATAAAATTAGGGCGAGTTTAGAAATAGAAACCATTTTAGACAAGACAGCGAATATTCTCGCTCAAAAAATGAATATAAATAGTTGTTTGATTTATACTTATGATAATAATGATCATTTGAAATTCAATTTAATTGGTAAAAATAGCAACAATACCATCAAACATTATGATTTTTTAAATGAGTTGGATAAAGAGCATCTTTATTTAAAAAATATCATTAATAAAGACAAAGCAACAGCTATTAATAATATTGACCAAGAACCTTTACTAATATCTAGTAAACATCTATTAAATGCAGAAAATATAAAATCAATTTTAACGGTACGAACTTCCTATAAAAAACAGATCAATGGTGTCATAGAATTGCATCAATATCATAAAATTTATTACTGGAAAGCAGAAGAAATCAACTTAATTGAAGCAGTTGCATCTCGTTTAGGAATTGCTATTGCTCAAGCTACTTTACTAGCAGAAAACAAACAACAGTTAGAAAAATTAAATCAACAAAATATACAACTACAAGAAAAAACCAAACAAGCAGAAGCAGCAAACCAAGCGAAAACTAACTTTTTAGCGAATATTAGTCACGAAATTAGGACTCCTTTAAATGCAATTTTAGGATTTTCTGATTTACTCAGTCATAAAATTACTGAGCCAGAAAATTTGAAGTATATTCAATCTATTATCTTCAGTGGAAGGAATTTATTAGACTTAATTAATCATGTTTTTGATATGGTTAAACTAGAATCAGGAACTATAAAATTACAATATGAAGCAGTAAATTTGAGAGATATTATTAGACAAATCTCTCTTGAATTTAGCAAAAAAACTAGAAGAAAAAATATCGAATTTATAATTATTTTAGATAAAAATATACCAGATATTATAGAATTTGATAAAATGAAAATATATCAAATTCTTGACAACTTAGTAGATAATGCTATTAAATTTACTATGCTTGGGTCAGTGACAATTAATGTTAAGGCTAATAATTTTAAACAGGATTATATCACCAAAGAAGAGCAATGTTCTCTTACAATTTCAATACAAGATACAGGAATTGGTATTTCTGAAGAACAAAAGAAAATTGTTTTTAATCGATTTACTCAAGTTTCTGAAGAAATCAATCGAACCCACGAAGGAGTAGGACTAGGTTTAACCTTAAGTCAAAAACTCATCCAACTATTAGGAGGAACTATAAAACTCGATAGTCAGTTAAACAAAGGGACTACTGTTACGTTATACTTTCCTAATATCAATATTATTCAATCCTCTTCCCAAAAATCAATTAACTTAATAACAGACAACCCATTAAACCCTATTGATCAACCAGAAATGATAGACTCATTAGAGATTAATCTAGAACAATTATCAGAACTTTTAGAAAAGCTTTATAATTATCAGGAAAAGTCTTGGCAAAAACTGAAACAAAGATTATCAACCAAAGAAATTAAAAATTTTGTTATCTTATTAGTGGATTGGGGAGAGAAATATAAAGTTTCAGAATTATTAATTTATGCCCAAAAAATCCATCATGCTCTAGATGAATTAGACTTAGAAAACCTTTCACAACTGATCGCCGATTTTCCTGAGTTAAGAAATACTTTGTTAAATAAATTATATTAAAATGCTAAACTACGGCTAAATTGAATTACTCTGTAAATTGTAGGGAAATTTTCTAGAGATTGAGCAATTGAATGATGGATAAAGACAACCAATTTGCCTTATTAGTGATAGGATTACCCCTATTAGGATTAGTCTATTGTGGCTTAATTATTGCCTTTTTAATGAATAACGCTTTCGGCCGTGAACATCCTTTAATTACGGGATTTGTGGTCATGGTGATTCCCTTTTCTACCGCAGCTACTATCTGGATTAAAGCTTCTGCAAAAGCCTATAAAGAACACGAACTTAAGAATCATTCTAGAAGTCTTGAATAACCGAACTGATGGACGGGTAGGGATAGTTTATTGATTGTGTTGAGTAGTTGCAATAGAAATGACTTGCCACAATTGGGAAAGTTGTTCCTTGCTATCAGAAATTAAACAAGGAAATACCGATAACCCTTCGATGGTATTAGCGGCTTGCGCACTAGCAACATCTAAAATGACTAAAGGTAATGTTGACAGTTCTGGGTTCTGGGCCAGCGATCGCAGATAATCTTCAGCATTATCTAAAAACTGTCCATCAAAAACAATGACATCAATATCCCAAACGCTGACTAATAACGCTCCTTGCTCAAGATCATCAGCTTCTAAAATACGGTGATTAAACTGAGATAACTGAGCAATTAAACTCCATTCTAATTGTGATTTTACAGGGTAACTGGGTTTATCCCCTTGAGATAGATTAGGAATTAAACTAAGAATGGTTAGAGCCGAAGTTTCTGGTTTAATCTTTGGTTCAAAGGGTCGTAAACACCGTTCAAGGGTGGATAAATCAGTGGGAACCTGGATAAATCCATCAGCACCACCCTGTTCCCCTAATAATTGATTACCTTGGGTTTGTGTGACAAAAACTCGAATATTTTGGGTTTGGGGATCAGATTTTAGTAAGGTTAACACATCCCATCCTGATAAGAGGGGTAACAAAGGATTCAAAAAAATTGCATGAGGCCCCAGTTGTCGGGCTTTTTCTACCGCTTCGGTTCCTGTACGGGCAATGATGACACGATATCCTAATTGCGTTAACTTATCCATGAGGGCTTCAATGGATTGGGGAATTGCGTCAACAATAAGGATGAGAGGATTAGACGTGTGAGTATGAGTTGATCGCTGTTCTCTTTCAGGAGACGGGGGTAACAGTAAGGTAAATTGACTTCCCTGACCCGCTTTAGATACAAAAGAAATATCTCCCCCATGCGCTCTAGCTAAACGTTGGGTCAACACCAACCCTAACCCTGTTCCTTCAAATTGTCGGGTTAAGGGATTTTCCAGTTGTTGGAACTTTTGAAAAATTAAATGTTGAGATTCTTCCGGAATACCAATTCCTGTATCCCATACGGTAAAAGCCAGCCAATCTTCCCAACGATTGACTTTTAATCCAAATTTCCCCCCAGTTTGACTAAATTTCATGGCATTATCCAACAAATGTACCAACATTTGATGGAGTCGTAATTCATCGGCTAGTAAATATTGTAATTCCGGTTCGATCTCTAACTTAAAATCTAAAGGTCTATCCGTTTTGCTCTGATATTTCTCAGTAATGGAATGATAAGCTCGTTCACAAATATCTTTAATATTCACAGGAGCAAAGGATAATTTTAATTGTCCTGTTTCTAAGCGGGCCAAATCCAATAAATCATTCACCAAAGTCATCAGTTGACGACCACTGCGATAAATTAGCTGAGCATAATGAACTTGACGAGGGTTCAGAGACCCTATTTTTTCTTCTTGGAGAAGGCTCGACAACCCGACTACTGCGGTTAAAGGGGATTTGAGTTCATGGCTAATACAGGCTAAAAATTCATCTTTTAATCGATTGAGTTGCACGAGATCGGCATTTTTAGCAGCCAGTTCCCGACATAACTGTTGTTGTTGAGTAACATCAGTCGCCACAAAGATCGAAATGGGAATCGGTAGTTTATCTGTGGTCAAAGGACATTTAATAAACTGCCAAACCTTGTCTTGTTCACAATGTGGTGAGGGTTGAATGTCCCAGTTATCGCCTAAGATCCTCTCTGAGTGATGGTTGGGCGGCGAAGACAAAGGAATGTCCCAACGATCAATTTTGGGTTGTAACCATTGAGGGCAAGCCAGATCAGTGATCGAAGCGATCTTCTGATCTTGTGGGGAGCGATCGCCTATACTGACTGTTTGATTATGATCCGTGGTTTGATGGGGTAAAGGACAAGCCGTTGCATTATCGGGAGGAATAAATTCTCCAATTTGCTCGCGCCAAGTCCGATTTTGTTGAATAATCTCTCCCTGGTGAGTTTGCAACATGACCGGTAGAGGTAGTTCTTCTAAGAGTTCTTTGATGAGGTTTTTAACCGATAAGAACTCTTGTTGACTATGAGAATGGTCTCCTAAAACCGTTTGTAAAATTTGCCAACTATTTAATAATCCTAAAAATTGACCCTGCTCATCCACCAACCCATAACTTGATTGTTTGGCTAATTCTCGATTAGCCTGGAGCAGATAAGCTAAATCAGACACCCGAAGATGGGAAGGAATCAGGGTTAAAGGACTAATACAGCTATCCCAGTCTAGAGATCCCACTGATAGAGACTGTTCCCACCTTGATTTTTCCCTCGTTGTTTCAACTGTAGCGGGTACTGGCTCATTGAGTAAAGCTTTGAGAAAATCGTGACTAAAAATAATGCCGAAGGGAATCCCATCTTGATTAACAACCACCACGCTATCATGACCCTGCTGAGTCGATTGAAATAGGTGCCTCAGTTGTTGATAGGTAATGGGAGGGGTACAGATAGGGACTGAATAGAGAAATTGTTTGAGGGTAAGCATTGAAGCTATAGGAGAGATGGTTTAGCAAAGAATCGGAAGAGAGGTCAACTTAACAATGTCGTTTTTCCTGATGGAATAGGGGTTTGAATTGATCACAAGGTTCAAGCTTTATCATGGTGCTTCTGCTCCTCATCCTCTAGAGACGAGGAAGATGCCTCCTCCTATTTTAATCAATCTGTCTTCACTTTTACTGTAGAAGCCTTGATCCCTTACAATTAATTACAATTCTCACCATAGGTTTATATATTTTTATCTTCTGACATAATGATGAGCCTGAGTTGAGGGGGTCTTTTTTAGCAAACCCTCAACAGACCCTACTTCAAAAAAAACATAATTAAAATTAAAAAATTATTATATCGATAGCTCCATCTCAACCTCTATAAACCCTATTTACTGTTGACTGATAACCGATTTTAGGTTATTATCAAGAGAAATCAAAGTTAAAATAGTAAATCTGTGAATAGTAGCTTTCTTGACTTACCACTAAACCAAATTTTTTTAGGAGATTGTTTAAAATTATTAAAGCAATTACCTGATGAATGTGTTGATTTAATTGTGTCTTCTCCTCCTTATAATATAGGTAAAGAATATGAAGCAAAGAAAGCTTTAGAAAAGTATTTAGAAGAACAAACAATAATCCTTCAGGAATGCAGCCGTATTTTGAAAAAAACAGGATCACTATTTTGGCAAGTTGGGGCCTTTTCTAATCAAGGATCGTTAATTCCTTTAGATATTCGTTTTTTTCCTATTTTAGAGTCATGTGGCTTAATTCCTCGTAACCGAATTATTTGGATCAGACAACATGGACTTCATGCACGAAATAAATTTTCTTGTCGTCATGAAACTATTTTATGGTTTACGAAATCTAATGAATATATCTTTAATTTAGATTCGATTCGTGTTCCTCAAAAATACCAAAATAAAAAACATTATAAAGGTCAGAAAAAAGGAGAATTATCTTGTAATCCTAAAGGGAAAAATCCCGGCGATATTTGGCTATTTAGGAATGTTAAACATAACCATGAAGAACAAACAATTCATCCCTGTCAATTTCCGGAAGATTTGATATCCAGAATTATTTTAGCGACAACTCAAACTAATGATATTGTTTTTGATCCTTATATGGGTTCAGGAACAGTTGCAGTGGTTTCTAGAAATCATCAACGAAATTTTATGGGATCAGAAATTGAAGAAAAATATTATCATATTGCTGTAAGACGATTAGAGGAAAAACCAAATCAGACTAATCATTTTCCCAATTTGAAAAGTCTGAGAAATTATGTAGAAAAAACAGGAGAGAACATAGAAAAATATAGATTTGATATGCAAACTGGAAAGAAAGCAACTGAGCGAAAAAAAGCAAAAATCTTTCCAGAAGAATATCATCGACAAGAGTTAGAACATAGATTACTTTATGAAGAATCAGCTTTTTCTGCTGATTTAAGAAATGAAGATAGACCTATTGATGTCAACTTAAATGGTGGTCGTAGCAAAAAAAAAGTGAAGATTGACCAATCATCAGATAAAAATTTTAAACAGCTTGAAATAGAGTTATAAAATTTTGATAATCGATCTACTGTTCTGTTTTTTTCCTAGACTAATAATACATTGACCCTGTTTTTGTTGAATGATTTTTCTGGATCTTTGTTGTTCATATTGTGACCAAACTATAGTAGTAGTTTCTTCAATTTTCTCAAATAACCCAACTAAACGAATGGGAACATCAAATACTTTGTATTTAGTTAATGCCGTAAGTTGTTTAACAGCTTGTTCGTAATATAAGGTACTATTGGAAGCGGGAAACATTTTAGCTTTTGTAATAATTATAACTAACTGAGTAACTTCTGATTGTAATGTAATTTTTGATTTAAAAAATAACTCAGAACGTAATACATTATTTAATAAGAAAGGATAATTAGAAAATTTAAATTCAATCAGAATCCCTGTCTTACCACAATCAATATCCTTACCTAAAAACTGATATATTTTAGGAATAGGAATATTAGGATACCATCCTTGTTTAACTAATTCAGTTTTAATGAATTGATTTGTTCCAACTGGATCAAAAATAGGATTACCTTCTATTCCTGATTGTGATGATGCTTTAAGATGCAATGGCATAGATGTTAAAATAGTTTCGATAACATACCATTCATGACGAAACTCCTGATTAATTAAAGATTCTGAATCATTAAAATCTGTTACTTCAATTTCCATTTTTAAAAGCTATTGCAAGTTAACTAATTCTTCAATTAAAACAATTGGATCAATATTTAAAGCATTACTAACCTCAAGAAATTCAACCACATCTAACCGTCTTTCTCCCCGTTCATATTTAGAGACATAAGATTGCGGTTTGTTTAATCTTCTAGATAGTTCCGTTTGCGTTAAATTAGCTGATTTACGCGCATTTATTAATAATGAACGTAATTGACTCGCCTTTTTACTATAGGTTGATTTGACCAATGATTATAAAGCTGTTCAAAATTTACATCAATTTACTGCTAATAGTGTAAACCTAAAATCGGATAAATGCAAAATAGGTTATAAAAAATCTTAAGAATTCAAATACTCTTTAAACCGCTTTCTTAACTGTTCAATGGTTAAATTTTGGGTTAAAAACTCCACCATTGCTTGACCAAATGCCCAAGCATTATCTTGACTCGATCCATAATTATCTAATAATAAAGGCCACAAAGATAACAAATCAAACTGTTTAATTTTTACCTCATCTGAGTCAAATAAACAGAAAAGATCATAAGCCATTTGTAGCTTACCTACAACAATCGGTAATTGTTCCACAGGTATTTGTTCAGCTAATAAATAAGCTAAAGTAGCTGATCCGGTACTTAACGTCGAAAGAAACTGCAACACAGGACTTTTTAATAAAGCCGTAATTCCTTCCGTTGTACTCAATCTTAACGTACAAGTTTCAATGATTTTTGCAGCAGCCACAGATCGGGCTTCTTGTTGTTGTAAAAAACGGGCTAATCTTAATTGTTTTGACGGTTCAATCGATTCTAATAAAGTATTAGTTAAATCTTCTACTCCCCAACTCTCACGGCCAACAGTCCTATCACGGGTAACAATGGGCAAAATATAATCGCATTCGGACCCAAATACCTCCAGACGGTAACTTGTCGCCTCTCTAATACTCACTTCTTTGGGTAACTGTCCCTGTTGCCAGTTATAAGGGGGTTGCCACTCTCTCACTGGTCGTAAACGATCCACTTGAGTTACGATCGCAATCATGGGTAAGTCGGCCATTTCTGCTTTAACCGCTTCCATAAACTTCTGATCTATCTCTAGGGAAGGATCAAGGGCTGGCGTAACTAATAAAACGACATCCGCTTTTGTACAATAATTTAACACCTGTTCTCGAAACTCAGGACGGTTAATCTGTTCATATCCTGGTGTGTCCCAAAGGGTTAAAGTTTCCCCTGTATTACTATCCCAATGATAAGCGGTAAAATTATCCGTATTGGGTAAAATATCCACTTCTGCTTTGTCTATTTTAAATAAGGTGTTGATCAGGCTACTTTTTCCTGCGCCAGTTCGTCCTACTAACAAAATATTAATCGGTTTGGCTGCTATTGCTTCAACCGGTTGCGCTTTAGCCATAATATCTCGTAAGGTTTCGGTTTTGGCAGTAGACGGACTTTTTTCTTGAGATGATAAAGCGTCTGAAGGGAGAAGATTTTTCTGACTATAAAGGGCGATCGCTTGTTGGGCAAGAATTTTTAAGGCGGTTTCTCGAAAGGTTTGCCCCACATTGACCACAAGTTGCTGATTCGCCTCTTTGGTCGATTGTAAGCTAGTTTGTCGGGCAATGGCAGTTACAGGGTTGAGTATCCATTGACTCCAGTTCCACACGCGCCATAATTTACGGGCATTGGGTTCCAATTTTTGGTACACTTCATAAGCTTGGTACGCTTGGGCAATACTCACCTGATTAAGAACAGGGGATAATTTTTGCATCCAGCGATCGAGATCGTCCACGGTTCCTCGAATCAGTCCATAAGCTTGGGGTATATAGATATTGAGTAAGGGATATTTAATTTCTGGGTGATAAACTTGGGCGATCGCACTCACTAAATCTTGACACCGTTGCCAAAATAAAGGCCAATCTTCCCAAAAAGGCGAATCATTACGAGTTTCTTGGATAATATTGTAGAGAATTGTCTCTATTTTCGTAATGGTTTCTTGATCCGCCACAGTTGCCCTGATTTCTTTTTGTTTGGTGTCAACTTCTTCGGTAACTTCAGTCATCAAGGTTTCAATTTGTTGTTCTACCGGTTTAGTCCATTTCACCAATAACCAACGCCAACCCAATAACATTAAAATAAAAATCCCCCAAACCCAATTAATACCCCATTGATGAATTTGTAATCCGGCGGCAATAATAAAAAAACTAACAATAACAATTAAAGGACTTGCTAATACTACCCATTGCCAAGGTTTGAATTTAATCATTTTATTTGCTTTTCCTATATAATAAGATATATTTTAGTCTAGATAATATTGAAAATTTAGCAAGCGTTACAAACAGCACTAAATTAATTATTAATCTTTCCCTTCCACTCACGGTACATTATGCCCTCTTTAACCCTCTCAGAAATTACCTATTATCGTTCTCAACTGGCTGACTATCCTGATGCTATCAAAGCTTTAGATGAAATTGTTGTTTGTGATGGGGACTTAGATGACGCGGCCATTAATCTTGCTTTAACTGTGGGACAAACCCCCGATCGCACAGACTGGTTAGACGGGTTAGCCAAACGATATCGGGTGGAAATCTGTCAAGAAAATCTCATCAATGAACTTTCTCAAGGTCATATTATTCCGGTCATTAATCATTTAATGAACAGTAAAATAGGACCAGATATTTTAGTTTTACCGGTGGTTCTATATGTTCTTAAAACAGGAGTTGATGATTTTTGTTCTTCTTTAAAGCTTAAGATAACATAAGTCGAGTTTTGCCGCTTATTGATTTATGACTGAACCACCACAAACCCCTTGGGGTCAAAGAACTCAAAAAATATTAGAGAATATCTCCGAACCCATAGATTTATTCGGTCAACGATTGCTAGGATCGTTATGGAAAACATTTTACGAGTCAGTACAAGATGCGATCGCCTTAAGTTTACTCTTACAAATTCCTAGTTTAATCGGAAAAATAATTATTGGTAAAGAGTTCTCAAGTTACGATGTTTGTTTAGCAGAAAATGCTTTAGGTTCATCTCGATATGCTTGCTTTATAATTGTAACATCAGACTTTTTACTGTGGATTGTTTTAGCTGGTCGTATTTTAGGACGTTTTTGGGTCGATTTTAAAAATCTTTGGTCGAATAACCGTAACAGAGGAAATAGTGATGACTCTTCCTAAAAATAATATTTCTGATAATACTAATATTAGTTTTGTTCAAAATACAAAAGCTAATTTGATTTCGTTATTTAAACAAACTATACAAGTTTTTATTGGATTTATCTTTATGTTATTATTAACTGAAGGTAATCCACCAGTATTTATTATTTCTTTAAGCGTTATAGTTGGTATCATCTTTGTTGCATTAAGTCAAATCAAAAGAGTAGACAGGATTTCTATAAAAGCATCTATATTTCAATTATTAAAAGATTTTTTTTATGCTTTTAAACCTGATAAAAAATCTGCAAAAAATAATAATCACCCTACGGTTTCTAATTACTCTAAAATCTTGATAATAACAACTAAGACTATCAAGGTTAGTGATTGTGTTTATTCCATTTCTAGTATTATCTGTCTATCTATATCAACAGTCTCTCCCACGTACTCTATTTCTATTCAATATTTAGTAACTGTTCCTGTAATTATTTATTTTCTTCTTTTATACATAAACATACTTAATATTCTTGTTTCTATGTTTTTAGTTCTTATAGAATATTGGGGAATCATGGAAAGAATTAGAAAGCAAGCAGAATATGTTTTACATATAGAATTCAGTAATGGAAAAACTGAGGTTATCTACAGCAAAAATAAAGCATTTTTAGAACTAATACAAAACAAAATTTATATAGCAATGAATCATCAAAGTAGCACAGAAAAATATATGTTCAACTTGCAAGAAGAAACAATTATTTCTCAGTAATTAGCTTATTTTTTAGTTTAATCCCTTACTGTTTTAAGCGAGTTTAAGCGAGAATAAACGGTGGTCAAACCTTGAACATTTCCTACATTTCCAGGAAATAAAACAACGGGTAAATTAGGAAATAAGGGATGATCTTTTTCGGTTCTTACCATTGAACAGCCAGCTAAAACTTGCCCTAACAAACGTACCGCTTGCAACTGTAAACCGGTACTTAAGACATCATTCGAGGTAATCCCTCCTTTACTAATTAAAAAGCTAATATCACGGGGTAACCCTTGAACTACTTCCATTAATAAAGATGATACAGCAACCCCAAAATCTAACCTTTTCTGCACGGTTTCAAAGGTTAATTCTTCTCGACTGGTATAAACGACAGGGGTTTTACCTTGTTGATAAACGCTTTTAACGTGTTCTAAAATATTTTTTAATAACTCATCTTTCTGATCAGGATGATCCCGCAACTGTTTAACATCAACCTCTATCCCCACTACATCTGATTGCGTTAATAAATCCTGTAATTGTTGGGTGGTTTTCTTCACATGAGAACCCACCAAAACCACCCCTGGTTTGTTCGTAGGTTTATATTCGGCCATTGCTTCTGCTGCGATGGGTTGTTGACCCAGTTGGGCTAAAGAGGTTAGAATACTAGCAGCACTACGGAATAAAAACCGTTTTCCCGATGCTGCTGCGGTTAATAAATCCTCAGCAAACTTATCTAAATCTTCGTGTTTTTCTCCATCAACCACTCCACATTGATTTCCTTGTAGCTGCATCAATCTTTCTAAGCTACCTTGTCGAATATCCGGCAATAAAAATCGTTCAACTTCTGTTGCTTTAATCCTTCCTTTGGTCTTTTCTTCTACATAGTCTGGTAAATAACTATAGTGATAAGAAAAAACAGAATCTTTCGCAAACTCTGTTTCATGAACTGGGGTCAATTTTCCCTCAATATTTAAATAATGTACACTGTCAAGGGTTTGTCTTCCTCCTTCAAAAAAGGCTGGAATTAGAAAATGTGCGTCAAAACCACCCAATTCTTCAGCAATGACATCGGTTTCTATGGGATAATGACCCCTAAGAGTGGAATCAGAACGGCTGACAATTAAAAAATCTTGGATCTTTTCTGCTTCGAGAGCAATTTTGAGATTATGACAAGCTTCCCTAGTGACTTCTGTTGCTTTTTGGGGAGTTAATGCCCTTGTATTGGTCAAAACGAAAAAGATAGGCACTTCATCCCTTAACCCCAATCTTAACGTCTCCACATCCCACTGCATTAACAGTAAACAACTATGTACTGTTTGGGAACCGGTTGGATCATCATCTAAGACAATAATTTTAGGTTGCTGACTCATACTTGGTCTACTGTGATCGCCTTTTCTATTGTCCCATGAATTGCCTGAAATTTTTGGATGAATAATTGATAATGAAGTATCAATTATCCATTATCAATTATCCACTATTTAGCTGCACTAGCAGTCTCTACTACCTTGGCAAAGGCTTGAGGATCAAGAATTGCTAATTGTGCTAACATTTTGCGGTTGATCTCAATATTGGCCTTTTTCATGTGACCAATTAATTGACTGTAACTCATACCATTGGCTCTGGCTGCAGCATTGATCCGAGTGATCCACAAACGACGAAAATCCCGTTTCCGTTTACGGCGATCGCGGTAAGCATTACGTAATGCTTTCATTACCTGCTGGTTGGCGGTACGGAATAACCGAGAGTGGCTTCCTCTAAACCCTTTGGCCAGTTTAAGGATTTTTTTACGACGTTTACGGGCAACATTGCCCCGTTTTACCCTTGTCATAGTTACTCTGTTTCTATGTTAATGTACTTAAGCGAGCGATTTGATTTTAGATGTAAGGTAACATTAAGCGAACGTTCGGTTCATCTTGTTCGCTCACTAAGGCTGTGTTAGATAAGCGACGACGCTTTCTTTCAGCACTTTTATGATTTAATAAGTGATTTTTCATGGCCTTTCGCCGAACAATCTTCTTACCGCTTCCTGTTACTCGAAAACGCTTAGCGGCAGCTTTACGCGTTTTTAGTTTAGGCATAAATATATATAAAATTCGACACAATTACCTATTGTAACATAAAATATCTATTTATAGCAAGATTAAATGACTTAAAAAGTCTTCTTAAAAAAGAAGACTTTTCATATATTATCAGCAGTTACGTCGATTGTTGTTCGCTAACACCCCGACTAACCCTACAATAATTAAAGCCGTGACTGATGTTGGTTCAGGGATAGTGGTAGAAGTTAATGTGCCTGTACCTGTACCAGTTCCAGTGCCTGTACCTGTTCCTGTACCTGTACCTGTACCAGTACCAGTTCCAGTGCCTGTACCAGTTCCAGGTTCTTGTAGCATTGATGCCATTGTTAGTAAATCATTAACCTCACTATTTTGTGGTACTGAATTATCAGAACTACTACTAGAACCTGATGAGATTATGTCATTGTTGCCATCAGGAGAGGAAGAACTGCCACCACTACCGCTGCCACCGCCACTGCCACCGCCACCACCACCACCACCGCCACCACCACTATTAGAATTAGGTGAATTGGGATTTCCGCCATTAGAAAAAGGTGGTGATGGGGGATTCATTGATGTCGTCTCTGATGAATCGATCGCATTAGCATCAATGTTTAACATATCAAAAGGCTTAATTAATTCGGCTGCTGAGGCTGGCATCGATGCTAAATAAATAGCTGTCAAGGATATTATTAGAGGAATTGGTTTTATAATTTTTGAGTTCAAAGTTTGTTTTGACATTTTCTATAACCTTTTCTGTCATTAAAACAAGTTTTACTTGATATAAAATATAAAAAACTGGCTTGGAAAAAATGATTTCCAGGCAGAGAAATTTATCAAAATATACAGAATACTAATCAGTTTGTTGCTGACTAAAATTACTTTTAAACACTATTATATGACAGAAAAAAAAGTTTGTCTTCTTATTTCTAAAAGATCGTTATTTCTACTAAAAAAATAATTAGCAAATTAAAAAATATACAAAAAAATACTTAGAAACTTCCTTAATTTTACTGATAATTGAAGCGGAGATACTTAAAACACTTACGTATTACTGAAAATCCAAGCTGATCTGGGTTTGATATAATTCACATCTTGAACCAGTACAATTTCAAATATTGTTAGAGAAAGATTTATTGATTCATAGTAAGTCCGCTTATCATCGTAGAGTAATATTCTTTCTCCCCCTGCTTCCTCTGCTTCCCCTGTTTCCCCTGCTTCCCCTGCTTCCCCTGCCTTGTTAATATGATTATCTCCTGTCTAAAGCGGATTTAGTATAAGAGGAGTAAAAGCAAGCATCTACCGCTAGATTGCCTTAGCAATTAGCGGTGAGAGTATCAATTGATGACTAAAGTGGTGCAACTTGAATCTCAATGGTTGCAGTAACTTCGGGATGGAGTTTAACCGTTGCTTCATAGAAACCGGTTTTATTAATGTCAGGGACAGTAATACCGCGACGATCAACTTCTTGGTTAGTTGCTGCTTGAATCGCTTCAGCGACTTCTGAGGTAGTAACGGTTCCAAAAATGGATTCTCCTTCCCCAACTTCTTTGCGAATGGTAAAGCGTTTAATGGTTTCGAGGGCGGTTTTTTGCGCTTCTGCTTGTTGTTTCTCGGCTAAAAGTCTTTGTCTCTCTTTTGCTCTACGTTGTTCCACTTGTTTGAGAATACCAGGGGTAGCAAGGATAGCCAATTTTTGAGGAAGTAAATAATTTCTAGCGTATCCTGGAGCAACTTCTACTAAATCGCCATTTTTCCCTAATTTGTTAATGGATTCATTCAATACCACTTGAACTCGTTTTGCCATGATTTCGTGTTCCTTTTTTTGATTTTTGACCGCAACCTTCAATTATACAATAAATTTTTTATCAGTAACCAGTTGATAGTTGAAACCCATTCTACTAAGGGAGAATGAAGAAAAGCGTGAGATAATTCACCTGTCTTCCATAAGTTATGGAGTCTGGTTCCATGATAAGCGAATAATATCAATAAAAAAGTAGTTTGATAGGTTGAGTGTCTTAAGATTTTTATATAAGCATTTGAAATATATTTATTTTTTAAAATTTCTTTGATTAAATGGAAGATTAAACTTAAAAATATAATAAAAAGAATGGGTCCAAATAAGTGAAATTTGATTCCTTGTAATATATTTCCTTGGGTGATCGCCTGAAAAGATCGAGTTAGTCCCCATGCAGGACAAGGTATTCCCAAATAATAGAGTAAAGGACATCCTGGTAATGGAATATTTAGTCCAAAATTACTTAAAAAGCTAACTAAAATAGGTAAACACAATAAAAGTAATTGAATAATCTTTTTATTCTTTTCTTGAGGAGATAAATCCCTAGATAATTCTTGCTTTTTAGATAACATTGCTTCAGAATTATTTTAACTATCGTCGGCTAAATAAGTCTTCACCAAAACAAGTCAAGTAAATAATAACTGTCATTAATTGTTGAAAGATAATTAATTGAATTGTTTTGACAAAAAAGTTCACTTCTGATTGAGAATAAGCAGCCATTGATCCTCCTGCTAACATAGCAATGAGAATTAAAAAGATAATTTTTCGATATTTCAACTTTATCATAAGCTTATTCAGTCTATATGGAACACTAATCTATTTTTAAATTATCCAAAAGCTAGATAACCTAAAAGAATAAACCAAACACAAGGAATGATAGAAAGTAGCAATAACCAAGGGGATTTTCCTAGTTTTTGAAAAATTCTTACCCAGGCAATAATTAACTTAATGATTGAGACAATATTAATACAAGGAATAAACATTAAAATTGTCCAGAGAAGAGGCTGTTCTTCATCTCCTGCTTGAAAATTAACATATAAACCAAGAATGGGAATCCAAGCAAACCAAGCATTTTCTACCCTACATTTTTCATAGACTTTCCAGCATAAAAAAGCACCTATAAGGTAGGAAATAAATGAAATAAGATTACTAATTGCTTGGATAGCTGCAACATCTTCTGGTGAAGGTTGTTGAGCTTGAGCTAAAATCAAAGAAATCATCGGGTTAATGGATAATTATTCCTCTATAATGACTCTCATATCCTAGACGTAACCTCAAAAAATATGGTTGAAAATTTATCTTATTTATAGATTCACTTATACGTTTTACCATCTGGCATTATTGCCCCTCGTAAATCAGTATTATTTAAGATGGTTCCTGTTAAGTCTGCATCCCTTAAATTACTGTTAACTAAAATAGCATTACTCAGATCAGCATAACTCAAATCGGCTCCCTGTAAATTGGCTTCGGTTAAATCAGTGGGAAAGGGCGATCGATAGGGTTCTTGGGTTAATTTAGCACGACATAATCTTGCCTCTGATAAATTGGCTTGGTATAATAAAGCTGAACTTAAATTGGCATAACATAGGTCTGCTTGGCTTAAATTGGCCTGTCCTAAATTGGTTCTTCTCTCAGAAGTTGGACGCAAATCTACTTCATATAAAATAGCCCTTAATAATATTGCCCCTGTTAAGTTTGCTCCGCACAAACTAGCTTTGCTTAAATAAGCATCAGTGAGGTTCGCATCAATCAATTTTGCCCCACTGAGATCAGCATCTCTTAATATGGCTTGAGATAAGTCTGCATCCCTCAAATCAGTTCCCCAGAGGATTGACTCGCTAAGGTTAACTTTTTTTAAGATAGCTTGACAAAAAATACTTTTTCCTAGTCGAGATTGACGTAAATCTCCCCCTTGAAAATCCACACCTGACAGATTAATATCAATTAAATCTGCTTCTCTGAGAACAATATTATGATATTTTCTCTCTCCTAAACTATATTTACTCAATAATTCTTCTAATTCCATTGTTTATTTCCTATGTATCGTCTTTTAATTTTAGTCTGGATTGCTGTAAGGATCGGGGTTTCTTTGACTTCCTTTAATTTACAACTATTTAGTAATATAGGAACTTAGCATTAATTAAGCTATAATTAATAATCATAATATGTATGAATAGTTTGTTACTTATATAACAATATGGCAAAAATAACCGCCTCTCAATACCCCACTGAGACAACATTGTTAGGAAATGACGAAATTTCTAACTTACCGCCGGCTGTGTTAGGTATGATTGCTGATTTTTTCAAAGTATTATCAGAAATGAGTCGTTTGCAGATTATTTGTGCGTTAAAAAATGGGGAGAAAAATGTTTCCCAAATTATTGAAATTACGGGGTTAGGACAAGCTAATGTATCCAAACATTTAAAAGTATTAACCCAAGCAGGAATTGTGACTAGAAATCAAGAAGGAGTGAATGTTTTTTATGCGATCGCCAATCCTTTAGTTTTTCCTTTATGTGATATTGTTTGTAATTCTATCGCTACACAATTACAACAACAAAATCAACAGTTAGAGTCTCTGAAACTCTTCCAAAAAACATTTTAAATAATGATAAAAATTTAGAATTGATTTTAAAATAAAATATGTTCCAAACTAAATCTAAAATTCTGACTTTTGAAAAGTTTATCAACTGCTATCCAGAGGATGGAGGAATTTATGAATTAATTAATGGGGAGATAATGGAAGTGAATCCATCAGGAAAACATGAAGAAATTATTGCTTTTGTTGTAGCAGAATTCAACCTAGAAATTCGTCGTCAAAAACTTTCTTATTTTTTACCCCGAACCTGTACAATTAAACCTCTGAACCCAAACACTGCTTATAAACCAGATATTGTTATTGTTAATCGTCAATCCATCATTAATGAACCTTTATGGGAAAAATATTCTACAATTAGTAAAGGAGATTCTATTCCCTTAATTATTGAAGTTGTTAGTTCTAATTGGCGAGATGATTATGGACATAAATTAATTGATTATGAAGCTTTGGGAATTGGTGAATATTGGATTATTGATTATCTCGGATTAGGAGGTAAGCGTTATATTGGTTCCCCGAAACAGCCTACCATTACAATTTATCAATTAATTGATGATGAATATCAAGGGAAACAGTTTAGAGAGGAAGATGTAATTGAATCTGTTATATTTCCTGAATTAACCTTAACAGCAAAGGAAATTTTTCAAGCAGGAGTATAACTCAATAAATAAAAAAGTTAACAATCCCAAATTTCCCTTAAATTTAATATAAAACCTGGCAAAGTATCTTTTCCAGATAGAGTTTGAGGATAATTTAACACTTCTTTTTCTTGTCCTAATCGATAGATTTCTACTGTTTTATTTGAGGGTTCAATTAACCAACCCAATTTAACCCCATTGTCTAAATATTCTTGCATTTTTAATTGCAAATCTGAATACCGTTGATTTTTGAGGTCACTAGGACTGACTAATTCTATGACAAAATCAGGCGCAATAGGAGGAAACCCTTGCTTTTCTTCGAGGGTTAAACGATTCCAACGTTCTAATTTTATCCAACTAACATCGGGACTTCTTCTCGCACCATTTGGTAAGATAAATAAAGTAGAAGAATCAAAACATTCCCCCGTTCCATTTTCATCTGTCCATATTCCTATTTGTTGTATTAAACGACGATTTTTTCTCCCTGCTTCCCCCCCAGTTGGACTCATAATAATTAATTCTCCTTCTGGTGTTAATTCCATTCGTATTTGTTGATCAATATTAGCAAGTTGATCAAATTGTTGGGGAGTAATTTTGAATCCTTTAGGAATAGTTATGGTTTCCATTTTTTCAATAAAAGGTATTTTTAATGATTATTTTAACGTGCAGGATGAATCAGCAAATTATTGAATTTGTTCAATAATTTGTAAGATGTTTTGAACCATTGCTGTATTTCCTTGTTGCTTAAACAAATTCGTAGCTTTTTGTAAGTCAGCAATAGCTTTTTGATTCTCTCCTAACTGAAAATAGGTAAACCCTCGGTTACAGTAAACACCAGCATAGTTAGGATTAAGGGAAATGGCTTGGTTATAGTCAGCCATGGCTTTTTGATTCTCTCCTAATTTATGATAAACAGTCCCCCGATTATTGTAAGCATCAGCATCGTTAGGATTAAGGGCAATGGCTTGGTTATAGTCAGTAATGGCTTTTTGGTACTCTTCTAACTGAAGATAGGCAAACCCTCGGCTATAGTAAGCATCGGCATAGTTAGAATTAAGGGAAATGGCTTGGTTATAGTCAGCAATGGCTTTTTGATTTTCTCCTAACTCATGATAGACAGTCCCCCGGTTATAGTAAGCATTGGTATAGTTAGGATTAAGAGAAATGGTTTGGTT
>JASJDN010000176.1 GCA_030065205.1 Crocosphaera sp. | reverse complement strand
AATAAACAACTCTTCATGAGAATAGTTAATCAGTGCTAATTTGGTTAGCGTAAAATTGACGCTAATTTCAACCCAAAACAAAAGACTTTTCTCGGTTTTTTCGTATCACTTAATAAAAGTGCGAAATGTGGGATAGAAGTTTGGCGAATTTAGAAACCCCGACTTCTCAAAAAAAGTCGGGGTATTTCATAGCAATTTACCAAAAATAACACGGGAGAATGAAAGCCATTGTCTTTTAAGCAATGGATGAAATGCGACCTGATTGGTTTTAACCAATGGTTATCAATGTAATGCTGATTGGAATGCTAGTCAAAATATAGGTCAATGGTTAGGTTTTTCATGTCCTTTAGACCTTCAGAAAACTGTATCTGTAATGGATGCAGACGGTTTAACGGATGGGGTAAATGGGAGTCCCCCTAACTAAAGTAATGTCTAAACAGGTGGATTTATCCCCTGTTTAGATAACCTTTAGAATCCCTGTCAATTTATTGCAGGGATTCTCAACTAATGAACCTGCGTTTTATAGGGCGGTTTGAATAAAGTTAACAAGCTGTTCAATATTCTGCTCATTGCGTTTATAGTAAGTCCATTGACCTACTCGTGTTGCACTGACTAAACCAGCTTTGTGTAAGATTGATAAATAATGGGAAACAGTTGATTGAGATAAACCTGATTTTTGTTGGATGTCACTAACACAAATGCCTAGGGACTCCACTTCAGGTTCAGAAGCAGTGGGAAAATGACGAGACGGCTCTTTAAGCCAAGTCAAAATTTGTAGCCTTTGATCGTTAGATAAGGCTTTAAAAGCTTCAAGTTGTTTCATTAGGTTAAGGAGAACAAGACTAAAGGGCAAACAGTGGGGAAGTTAAGTCATTACGACAATAAATTAGGATATCGCAATATCTAGGTATTTATAAAGGTAGAGTACACCAGATCAAGCAACCTGCCCTTCACTAGAAGTAAAGAAGCTGATAGGTTAAGGCAAGTTTAATAAATTCTAACCTACTATTAAGGATAACAAAAGCGTAGTCAAAATAACAGCAGCCACCACTATCGGCGTTAATTGACGTAAGAGCCATCCTTCTCCCTTCACCCAACCAACGGCTGTTGTTACTAAAATTATACGGGCGGGAGCAATTATAGTAGCATGGGCACTGGCTGCATTTTGCGCTCCCATCAACCATTCTAGGGAGAGTCCTGAATGAAGACTGACTTCTTGCTGTAGATAAGATAGCAGTGCATTGCTGCCCAAACTTGAACCGGTCAGCCAACCCCCAAAAGCCGCTAAAGTTGGGGCTGTCCATTGATAATTTTCCCCAAGGGTGGCCGCCATTTGCCCCAAAACCTTGATCATACCACTTCCTTGCATAATTTGAGAAGTCCCCAAAAAACAGGCCATGGCAATGGCACCTGGTATAAATTGCTGCCAGCTTCGACTCATAGCTTGAGAGAAGTCTGTTTGACTAATTTTGAGGATTTGAGTGCTGGCCAGAGCAGTTAAACACAAGAAAAAACCTGGATGATAGAGTAATGGTAACTCGAATGTTAAAGCAGGAATGGAAATAAGAAAATGATGTTGTAACCAAATTTTAAGCGGAAAGATCAGGCGAGAACTCAACATCAACACAGTTAAAATCCCATAAGGTGCGATCGCTTGGCCAAAAGAGAGACCCGTTTGCCGGTTAAGACTGGGGGACTGTTGGTTGCTCAAAAGGCAACTGTTAGAAGCCGTTTCCCTTTGTCCCCAGAGCAACAGAAATAGCATAACCCCTAAACTCCCCAGGATGCCAGCCAGTTCAATTCCTGGCCATAAACTAAATCCCCCAAGACTAACGCTCAATAAACTACCCGCTCCAATAGCAATCAACCCATGCTGTCTCAACGCTTTTTTCCCCCCACTTAAAAATAGAGCAATTAAGCCATAAATCAGAGGTAAGGGAGCCATTAACACAGCAGTGTTTGCCCCCAAGATATTAGGGTCAAGTTGGGTTAAATCAGCTGCCAAGGCCGTACCAATGGCTAAGCCACCCCAAGAAACAGCCATTTGGCCCAAAAGCCCCAAAACAGCCGATTGAGCCGTACTGTAGCCCAAAGCGATAAAGATAGGGATGATTAAAACAGTTCCAACACCAAAACCGCTAACAGATTCTGCAAAAGGGGCTAACCCCATGACTAAGAATAACACTTGCAGATTTCGATGAGGAACCAGTCTTGCTAACCCCTGTCCTAACATCTTCATGGCACCGCTAGTTTGCAGTAGACGATAAAACAGGAGACTCGGTAAAACCACATAGAAAACGGTTAAAGATTTGGCTAGACCGCCGCCTAAAGCCAACAGGAGATGGGGGAAAGAAGTCTGAAACTTAGGAAAAAAGCAGACCGTCATCAGAGTAGCTACTAAAGTAGCCAAGCCTGAGAGAGAACTACTGACTTGCAAACCAATTAACAAAATAGCTGCAAGGAATAAAGGGATCGTTGCTAATACTGTGTCTGCCGTCATTATTTCCCTGACTGAACATTGATAAAATAAGTGACATCAAGGTATGGCTAAAGCATCTCAAGGTTGAGATGCTTTGCCGAAAATCACTAGCTGAGATTACTGGGGACTAAAATTACTTGAAGGTAAAGATTTTAGTACGTTTCTTCAAGGTACCGTCTAAATCAAAGACAGGAAACAGATCAATATCAATCCAAGAATGAAGCATGGCAGCCCATAGAGTAATCCCTTCTAAAGCTTTAGCAATTAACTGACGACCAGCTTTTGATTCAGGATACAAGGGTTCAATGTAGTCCATACCCATAATACTATGGTGTTCGTCAGCCTCTACGTGGACATCAAAGTAATTATCTCCAGCACCTAGATCGTGCATCTTGGGAGAAACCGCTTTGAAGAAGTCATTAGAACAACGTTCAATACCACTGTTGATGGTGACTAACCATTTTGCCCGATCTTGTTCAATAGCTAGTTGATAAGCTAAATTAACGCAAGCATTGGTTTCAGGAGTGGGAATCGCATCTTCTATTTCTTCCCGTGTGCTTAAGATTTTATGTTGGAGCATCCAAGCCATTAACATTTCATGGTGATCCGCTTCCCCAAACGCGTGTTCTGCATAGAAGGGCATCATGTGATTTTCTGACAAAGGAGTGGTTGCCAACATTAAACCCATGACTTTAGGGAAGGTGGCTGAATGATGGTAAAGTTGTACAGCGGCTGGCTTAAATTCTTGAGGATTTTTTAGTTGAGCAACCCAATCGTAAAATGGCATTTGCTTAACGAGATCGCTAGCACGGTAGATGGGATCAACAATCCATTTATGTTTAATTTGTAAACGTTCGATTTGCGCTTGATCAACGTGATCATAAACAGGAGTATTGTTGGAAAGATTGGAAGCAGGCTTAATAATGGTTGACATTCAGAACTCCTTTGAGCTATTGTTATATTAATGGACGAGAAAAAAGTTAATCCTAAGTCGCCTAAAAAGTAATTAAGGGCAACACGGATATCGAATTGAATAGTTATTAAAAGCAGGTTGTACTTAGACAGCAATCTGTTTTAATTCTATTTGGCTCCTACGCGAAAGTAAACTGATGGCTGTGATAGTTGACTTAAGTTTCGGAGCGGTTCAGGACTTGTTTAACCTGATGAAATCATTATATATCTATTTTTCTCGATATGTCAATACCCAAAAGCATTTTTTTTTGAATTGGGTGTCCGAGCCTGACTGGATATGGGATTGAGCCTTATGGACGAAAGGTAGGAATGTAGATAAAGTTAAGTTGACAGCAGTTTTCATATCAATAGACTAACAATGAACATAAAAATTCCCCTCACACTCAACGTCAATTTAAGTATTTTCCCCCATTGACATTTAGATGAACCTTTAGCTATCGTTACGGTAGTTACCTAGAAAATCTTAAGAAAATCTAAAGCTTAGAGAAAAGAGCAAGCTAATCAACTGTTGAAAGTATCAGATACGCTTAATTAGTAGTGTGAAGGAATTCCTAAGCGTCACCCCCTAATCCCCTAACTCTTGAATAATCATTTGATCTAAGCCAAACGGTTTTTGTTCACTCTAGTATTACCATTTGGAAACTCGTGAGTATGAATCCACAATTAGCTTTTTTGGCTTTATCTAAGGCTGAAAACTTACAAATTCTCAGTTGTTTAAGAAAAAACGAACAAAATCTTTCTGTACAACATCTTTGTCAGGAAGAGGAGGTCAAAATCTGCTTAGAATGTTTACACTCGGAAACAGGCATTTCCCGCGAGGTCTTGTCAGAGGGACTATCACTTTTGATTCAATCCGGATTAATTAGCATTAAAGATAGTCAAAAAACGATTTGCTACCAACGCAATGAAAATAATCTCAAACAATTGGTAGAACTCTTAGGGATGAAATCCCTATTAACCAAGGAAAGCAACAGTCAGAATCTTTGGTTGACTCAGCCGGTGGCTGGCTAACTGTTTTCCTACCCTTGTTTCCTAACCACTCATAGGAACCAACCGATTCCGTACCCTAGAAAGGTTATAGCTGACCTATTAGTAAGTTATTAACTATTGTCATTGGAGAACTTATCATGACTCGTCCATTTTTAGGACCGACCATCGTTGGGGTAACATTCCTCACCTTAATGGGAGCTTTTGGCTTAAATCTCACTGGAGGTCAATTTTTCACCCCGTTGCACTTATCTTATGGTTGGGATGTCACGACTCTAAGTTTAGCAGTTTCTTTAAATATGCTGACTTGGGGGCTTTTACAACCCGTCATGGGACGATTAATCGATCGCATTGGCGCAAAATTCGTTTTAACCGCTAGTGCCTTACTGATGGGAATCGCGTTTCTGTTGTCTTCTAGCATCACAGAAATTTGGCAGTTTTTCCTTTACTATGGCATTTTCACTGGCATTGGTTTTGCGGGTTGCGGTTCTATGGCTAATTCTGTTTTAGTGTCTCAGTGGTATCTAAAAAAACGACCCATGATGCTGGCCAGAAGTTCTATGGGCATTAATATTGGACAACTTGTATTATTACCCTTAACGGGAGTTTTAATTGCCAATACAGGATTTCGTACTGCTTTTTTGGTACTGGGTTTAATTATGGTGATCATTGTTGTTCCTGCTATTTTGCTCGGAGTCAAAAGTCATCCCAGTGAAATTGGGCAATATCCTGACGGGTTACGGGAAGCCCCTACTGTTAACCAAGCCACTCAAAGTAGTTCCCTGTTAGATTGGTTAAAAACCCGTGATTTTTGGGTAACAACCCTCGGTTTTATGAGTTGTGGTTATACATTATATTTAGTTACCACTCATTTACCAAAATATGCCTTCGATTTAGGAGGTTCAACTGCTTTAGGGGGACAGTTGCTGGGTTTAGCCGCCACAGCTAGTGCTGTTTCTATGTGGTTAACGGGTCAGTTTAGTCAAACCTTGAGAAAGAAACCTTTGCTCATCGGTTTTTATTTGCTGCGAACCTTCGCTTTTGTTTGGTTGGCAACCTCTAGGGATGTTTCTCAGTTGTATCTGTTTGCCTTGTTGTATGGAATTTCCTCTTTTCCCATTATTCCTTTGGTAACTAGCCTGATGGGGACTCGTTTTGGTACTCATTTGATGGGGAGTCTTCTCGGTTGTGTCTGGTTACTACATCAAGTGGCTGCTGCCGTAGGGGTCTTTGTCGGAGGGTACTTACGTTCTGTGAGCGGAGACTATCATCTAGCCTTTTGGAGTTGTGCTTTCTTCTTGAGCATCGGTACATTAGTGACTTTCTTTGCTCCTGAAACCCCAACTCGTCCGCAACCTGCGAAGGTGTCTTTGCAAAGGTATTGATCTGAATACCATGCTTTTTTTTGCCCCTGCATATCGAATTATCTCGATATATAAATGTAATTAAGGAGGTTAAGCAAGATGATTTAAACAAAGCTTTTTATTTTTTGAGTCGGCATGAATAAGTGTTGACATCTGCTACGAGCAACAGGGAAGTGAATCTTTGAGTTAATCAGTGTTTTCCTGTTCTGAATCATGAATCAAACAACCTAGGAGAATTCCAAATCATGGCCAAACAATCAGACTTAACCGTAAAATTTAACTACGTTCAATTACCTAACACCATTAATTTTGGAGATGACGGAAAAGTTAAAGTCACCATTACCAATGACGGAAACCAAATCGCTAGAGGTCCGATTGCTCTTAACCTTTGGAGTTCCATTGATGACAACATCGATAAAAATGATGTGGTTTTAGCCAGTAAAACCAAAAAAATCAAATTAAAACCCGGACAGTCTAAAACCCTTACCCTAAAGTATGACAATATTACTTCTGCTATCGCCCCTGGTGCTTATAATCTCATTGCTGAAGTAGATGCCAATAACCAAATTGTAGAAAGCAACGAAAACAATAATGTTGTCAGTGAATTGGTATCGGGTACAGGAACTGATGTGGTTATTGATTGGGTGTCAACAGCCCTCAATGCGATTCAAATGGAAGGAGAAGCCGGACGGGGAGCCTTTGGCCCCACTAGAGGGACTCGTGCTTACGCCATTCTCTCTACCTCGGTTTATAATGCTGTCAATGCTTTTGAAGAAACTTATACTCCCTATGGGGTTGATGTGGAAGCCCCTCAAGGGGCTTCTATAGAGTCGGCAGCCGTTGGTGCGGCGTATGAAGTGTTATCAACTCTAATTCCTGAGCAAACAGCTTTGTTTGACCAACAAAAAACGAAGTCTTTAGCTGAGATTCAGGATCTTGAGTCAGCAGAGACCATCGGGTTTGAGTTTGGGGCATCGGTGGCCCAGCAAATCCTCGCCTTACGGGAAAATGACGGGTCTAATAATAATACGCCTTATGTGGCTCCAGATGGTAACTATATCTGGCATCCAGATCCCCCTAATTTTAATGTAATTACCCCTAACTGGGGAAGTGTGACCCCTTGGGCTATTGATAATGTAGACGATTTTTCCCCCGATGGGATCGATGGAACCTATAAATCTGATTTATACGCCGAAGAAATTGAGGAAGTTCGACTCTATGGGGGACGGGAAAATACTGAGGTGACCACCCTATTGCGGAATGAAGATCAAACAGAAATTGCGGTTTTCTGGGCGAATGATCGGATTGATACGTTTCGTCCTAATGGTCAGTTACTGCAAATTGCAACGGAAGTGGCTACCCGTGAAGGCAATTCTGTTTTAGAGAATGCCCGTTTGTTTGCCGCATTAAATGTAGCCTTAGCAGATGTAGCCGTTACCGCATGGGCGAATAAGTTTGAGCATGTTCAACCTCGGCCTGATGATGTGATTGCTGGAGGGATTGCGGCTGATGATGATTTGGTGGCAACGGTTCCCGATCCAGATTGGCAACCGTTATTAGATACCCCAAGTTTCCCTGATTATATTTCGGGTCATACTACCTTAGGGGGAGGATTTGCAGGAGTGATGACTCACTTCTTTGGGGATAACTATGAATTTGATGCAGTTTCTCAGGAGTTACCGGGTGTGGTCCGTCATTTTGAGAGCTTTGAAGAAGCAGGACTTGAAGATGGTTTGAGCCGCATTTATGGGGGAATTCACGTGCGTGAAGCAACGGTGACAGATGCGTTCCCTACAGGGTTCAACATTGGTGATTATGTTGCGAGCAACTTCTTCCAACCCCAGGAGACTACCACGTAATACCAAATCCGATTCTCAAACCCATCTTATCTTCTAGAAGATAAGATGG
>JASJDN010000175.1 GCA_030065205.1 Crocosphaera sp. | reverse complement strand
TGATTGGCAATGCTTTGGTTATGGGCATCGACTTTTTACTTTTATCCTTTTTCAAGGGTTGAATCAGTTTCAGTTTATCAGCAAAAAGGCTTCTTTTAAATCTGACGGACTATTTACGCCAGGCTGCACTAGCGATACTGCCAATGGAGGAAGTATAAGACGGCTAGGGGGTAAGATTTCTTGCCTTTTAGACGCAACTTCCAATGAGATTGGAAGCCCCAACTATAATCTTTGATTTAGTTGGGGTAGTTCACACAGAATGTATTGTCTACTTGGGGTTCTAATTCTTGAGATTTAAGAATAGGCCACAACTTTTTAACTTGCTCATATAGATTATGATTCATACACCAATCAATTACTTCTATAATGTTTTGTTTTTCTTTGTCACAAATAAAGAGGGTCTGGTTTTTTTCAGCTATTTCTAAATACCAACTTAACCAACGCTTGCGACTGCTTTTTTCAAATTCTCTATAGGTGATAAGCTCTGTTTTAAGATAGTTTTTTATCACGGGGTTAAGATAATACCTTTGCTCTTTTTGTTCGATTAATAACATCTCTTGTAATTGAGTGATACTATCGTCTAAGATATCGATATGGCTTAATTCTGCTACTTTCATAATCGCTTCTTTCAAAGCCCCGTGGGGAAACATGATCAAGATCATGAGAATTTTATGAGCAGGAGTTTCTCGTAACGTTTTTAAAGATTTTTCACAATAAAGATCAGCAATTTTTTCTAATTGTTCTACTTTTGCGTCTAAAGAAGAAGCTTTCAGATGAAGGGCGGGAACCAAAGAAGGTTGTTGATTGATAACAGAAGGTTTTATGGGGATAGATTTCGTTTTTTCCTGTTCATTATAGAGTCGATTAGTGATGATAATTTTCACATTAGATTTGTTTACTTTTTCTCCAAAAGCAAAAGACAGTCTTCTCCATAGTTTGGGACCCACATCATTTTTCAGGTATTCTATGGTATAACCATTGGCTGAAGCGATTTCTGGATATTTCTTACCATTTAATGTCTCTTGTAACACTAAGGATTCGATATTAGATAGATGTTTTCCTGTTTGAGAAAAAACAGCCTTATCTGTAAAAACAACAACAACTTTAAGAGAAATTTTTTTGGTTTCTAGTTCCATAAATACCTCTTACAATGGTTAGGATTTTGTTAAAAATTGCAAAATTTCATCTATCTGGTTAACAACAATAATCCTCACAAAAGTTTATTAACCATGACCAATTTAAACAATTAATCATTGATTACTATTAAAATTGGCTTCTATTTTTAACTCTTAAACAGAGTTAATGATGAAAATCATCAATGAACAATAGGAAAAAAACTATTCCTTGTCTAAGGTTGATTGTAGTCTATAAATTTTTTATTTCTAATTACCTTCATGTTTTCTTCACTTAGTTACCTTACCTTGCATAATCTATCCTTACTTTTATGGAAAAAGTATAGTAATTTAATACTGTTAGAACAAATTTTCTGGGTTATTTAAACTAATAACCTTAACTAAACCATACCTTTATTAACAAATCACAATCATTTATCAAAAAATTTTGATAATCAAATAATATTACTTATCTTATCCTTAACTTTTTAATGCTGACATTAGATTCTCGAAGGAGTTTAATGAATAAGTAATGCTTTGAATACCAAACAATTTAGTGACGAATGTGAATAGAAATTATGCTCTCAAAAGGTTCTCCAAGTCATTCAATTTCTAAAGAAAATAATCTCCTTAAACGCATAGAAAAAGGAGAAATAGATTGTTTTTGGGATATCTGGAAAGCTCATAACAAGTATCTTTATCATTATTGTTTAAGACAGATGAACAATAATGTAGTCGATGCTCAAGAAACTCTAAGTATTTCTATGTTAAAAGCTTGGGAAAAGTTACCAAAGTATGCAGCCAAAATAACGAATATTCGAGGTTGGCTAACTCGACTCACTCAAAATGTTTGTATTGATTATTATCGAAAAAATAATCGCAGTTTTGTTAACAGTGAAACCATCGATATCCTTAGCAATGTTGATATCAATTGTTGTTTTACTGCACATAATTCCCCCGATAAATTCATCATGGGAGATGAACTTAAAACTGTTATTTCCCAAGAAGTCAAAAATTTAAAACAATCTCTAAAAATTCCGTTAGTAATGAGATTTGTATTTAACAAAAGCTATCAAGATATCTCAAAAACTCTCAACATTTCTGAACCTAATGTACGCAAAAGAATACAAAAAGCGAGAACCATTTTAAAAAAGAGTATTAAATCCTACTTATTAGGAGAAAATCACCTAGAATCATTGGTTACAGTCGAGGAATCATTTGACATTTTTTCTCAATGTAAATTAGATGACTTTCTAAAATCTCATCATCAACCGTTATCTATTCTAGAGTCGAATCTCGAAGAAGATTTTTATCGACTGTACACTACTCATCTAGAAACCTTACCCTCTCCTTTGTTAATGGAAGAAATGGCTTATGTTTAATACAAAAACACCTGAAGTTGTCTCTGTGGACTTTCCTAAACAAGTTCAACTGGATATTTATTTAGCTACAGATTCCACCCGTGATGAAAAATTAAAAAAACAAATTGTCTTAAATAACTATGTTGAAAAATATCCTTCTGGCTGGAAAAAGCGTCTAGAATTAGCTCATACTCTCTATTCATTAGGTGAATGGTCACAAGCTATTAAAGAATATCAAAAAGTTCTCAGAAAAAAACCAAAATTGATCGAAATTTGGTTACAATTGGGACATATATTTTACTTAACTGGAGCGAAAAAACAAGCTATTGATGCTTATGAAAGTGCGTTATCTCTTTCATCTAATCAAGCAACCCAACAACAAATTAAAGGATTAATCAATGCTGCTCAAAGACACTATCAAACTGCTATTAAAGCCATTCAAACTGCCACCCAAATAAATCCCCAGAACCCTACTCATTGGCTGTCTTTAGGCTTAACTTACTTACAAGTTGAATCCCCCGTTGCGGCCTTGCAAGCATTTGAACAATTTTTAACCCTTCAACCTGATGATATCAAAGGATTACAATATAGTCATGATGCTTTATTGGCACTGGGAAAAATAGACAAAGCTCAAGAAAAATTAGATAAAGCCCAACAACTAGCCCCTAATCATATTAACATCTTAGAAAGGGTTATTAACCATCGCTTAAGACAAAGATTAGTTGAAGAAAAAGAAGGCCAAATTACTTGGGAACTCATAGAACAAATACAAGAATTAGCCCCCGATGTGGTTAATACCAAATCCTTACAAGCTTATTATCATCTGTTTCGTAATAATATACCCCAAGGACTGACCATATTAGAAAACTTTATCAATAACCATTGCTATAATCCTGGAGGATGGTATCATTACGCTCACTACTTGTTTTATATTGGTCAACGTCAAGAAGCAGCTAAAGCTATTTTAACCGCTTATCAACTCTATCAAACCGATTGGCAAATCAACCGTTCTATGTGCGAAATTTTGCCCTCTGTGGGTACAGTCGAACGGTTACGAGTTCGTACCCTATTAACGGATATTTTAGACAATTTTCCGGAACGCTGGACTATTTGGGTAACCACTGGTCGAGTGTTGGTGGAACATTTCCAAGAAATTGAACAAGGAAGCTATTTATCGGCCCAAGCGATTGACCTTCAACCTCAACTACCCGATACTTGGTTTCATCATGGCCGAGTCCTCAGTATTGGGAGAAAATATCGTGAAGCTATCGACATTTTACAACAAGGATGGCAATGGTTACCCCAAGAAGAAAGCTGTTTACAATCTGTATTATTAGCCGCACAACTGGGAGAAAATTATCAAAAAATCGGCGAAAAAAGTTCTAGTAACTCTTGGTGGACTCTGACCGCTTATCATGCCCAAAAGATGCGTCATTTTCACCCTACTTTTGCAACTTATTGGCAAAATCGGGCTAACCAAGCATTACAGAAATCTCACGGATAGGACTCAAAAAAATTCACAAACCTTAGCCAAAAATCGTCTTTACAGTATGTAAGTTTTACCTAAAAATTAATCGTAGTTTATGGGAGAAATATTATGATACTTAATCTTGCAAAAACTCAACCCAAGCCCCAATTTTATCATAGTTGTTGTCTGAGATAAGTCAACAGCCTTGTTAAAAATTGATCAGAAAGAAAAGAAACTATTTTACGAATAGTTGATGATTAACCATATAAATCAAGGAGAAACTATGTATTTAGGTGATAACTTAACCGAAATGTTGACCGATACTGTTATTGAAAAGTATCAGGAACATCAAGAAGAACTCGGACCTTATCCTATTCCCACCAAAGAAACCATACAAGTGATGAATGGAGTTTTAGACGTAGTTCATTCAGTAGATTTAGTGATGAATGAAGACTCACAAGATGGCCATTTATCTGTTACGGTTTTACACGCTAAAACTGCTAGAGCAGAAAATACTTTTGCCATTGGATTTTCTGGAGGTAAAAAATCGCAAAGTAACTTCCATAAAATTCATAAAAAAATGCTAGATCGTGGGGATACGCCTAACTTTATTTATACCCCAGGAATGGGGATTTTAAAGATTATCAATAAAACGGATTTTACCCCTCAACAACTGGTTAAAGATGGTCAGGAAAAAGGAGAACTGGCTATCTATTTTCAATACGAAATGACCGGAGGGGTTGATTGGCCTTGCGCTGAACCCAAAGCGTTTAGAATTCTTAATGCCATTGGTGGGGGAGAATTATTAGGATATGCTTCTTGCTGGGTAACTCATTCCCATCTAGCAACCCCTCATATTATGAATGTTTCTTTTATCGATTCCCGGTTGTCCTTTATGCTTCCTTGTGAACTGTGTAAAAAGCATTTTGACCAAATTAGAGGTAATGTGACAATCCCTGAACCTGAGAAGGTTCCTAGTCTGAGTGCAACATAATAGGGAGAGTGTGGGAAGTGATAAGGTGACGGGGTGATGGGGTGACGGGGGAATATATATTCATCATTTCTCCCAGTCTCCTAGTCTCCCAGTCTCCCTCTGCTCCCCCTGCTCCCTCTGCTCCCTCTGCCTTCTAATATGGAGAGTTAAATCATGGATGTGCAACAAGCTGCAATGGATCAAGCTGCGATCGCCAGACAGCAAATTAACGAACAAATTAAAACCCACCGCCAACTGCTAGAAGAAGCTCGGAAACAGGTGCAACAGTTGGTTAATGTGCAGGTGGAAACCGCTAAAGAAGAACACCGCAAACTAGCCGAAAAAGCCGCTCAAGAAGCAGCAGAAGCTAAAATGACCGCTCAACAACAAACCACCACTACCACCGGCAGTTCTTTGATGGAATTAATTTCCTTGCTCTCTGAGGGAACTGGGGTGGACCCAGAAAATGTGGCGCAACAAAGTAAAGAAGCGACTGACACAGCCAGTCGCATTATTAAACAAGTATCTCAGGTGTTTGAGCCGTCTGAGGAGTCTAACCCGACGGAAAATCCTTGAGAATTTCACTGGCTTTTTTGCCAATATCACTAAAGTTGGCCGCAGCCATATCAATGGTTTTCCCCGCTTGGGCGATGATCTCGTCGTAAGGTTTCACCCTTTCTTCTGCTACCATTTTAGCTGTTGCTACAGCGATCGCAGAAGAGGAGACAATCAAGGCATTTTCTAAATAATTAGTGGCATCTTGTACCGCAATGGCCATCGATTGGGCCACCGATTGATAGGCTTTACCGGCTCCTTGTGTCCTAACGGTTTTAGGATCTAGAAGTTCGGCGTTAATTTTACTGACATCACCCAAATTGGCCATAAAAAGTTGCTCTCTTATTGAAAATTATTAAGCGATGGATTCCATGATTTTGGCTGCGGCTGCCCCTGCGATCGCACTATTCACCTTCTGCATATTGGTTTGAGCATCGGAAGCGTTTTCCATTACCAAACTTAGAGAATGGGACATGGTTTGATAAACCACGCCCATAGCATAGGCGGGAACTTCCCCGAGTACCTTGACATTGGTAGAGGTTACCGCGTCTGTTACCTGGGGATTGACAATATCTGCCATTTTTTACCTCATTGGTTTAAAAAGTTGCTTGAAAAAGTAAAAAGTCATGGATAGCAGATTAACCGCCATTTTAGGATATTTAAGCCTCTCCACCGTTGCCAGATGATTGACTCATATCCATCACTTTTTGTAGTTGTTCCAGGGTTTTATCGAAATTATTGCTCGATGGACTACCCGCATACATTTGTTCTATTCCTAAAGTGGTTACTGCTTGGTGCAGAATATTGGCTTGTTGTTGGGCTAGAACTGCATTTTGGGAAGCCATTCCTAAAGAAGCAGCAATCATTTGCTGAAGATTACTTGTAGCTGTCGCTGCTGCATCACCCCCAGAACTATTATCGGGGCTATTATTTTGTTGTTGGGACATGACGAACCTCCTCTACATCAAATTTCAAAATAGTTTAATCATGGGCAAAAAATTCACAACCAACTCCCCAGATTCGTTATTTATTCAGACAGGTCAATGAACGGACTTGATGAACAAAAAACCATAAAGCGACTTTCCCATAGCGGGAAAAATGCTACAGGTTTCATCGGTTTTGTTTCCTGTTTAATCAACCATACTTAACTAACAAGGAAATTATGGCAGACGTTGTAAGCGCACAAGTTACTGATGCAGTCACCCAGGCTAATGTCAAGGTTCTTGGCGATTCTCCTGCAATGGCTTTGAGTAATCTTTACCAAACCATTTCCCAGTCCTTGAGCTTATCCGCTCAAAATGCTGTCACTTCCCAACAGCAGTCTAACGTTGTACACCAAGCAACCACCACCCAAGGAGTTAGCCTTTTGTACTCTGTTGACACTGCTGCTGTCGGTGCTGCTTCCGGTAAAGCCTTACGAGCAGACAGCCCTGATGTTTTAGCCAACATCATGGGAGTTGTTGAAGCTCTTAAGGGTATTAACTCATAGTAAGCCCTTAATTTGTTCATTAGTGAGGTAGCACATTTTGAACTAAAGGGTATAACTGGTTATCGCTAATTATAGCTCATATTTAGTTTGTTGTGTCCCGATAGTGAATAACCATTGTTCATTTAGAGGAGATTATGGCAGATACCGTAAGTACACAAGTGACTGATGCCGTTACTCAGGCCAATGTCAAAGTGCTAGCTGAGTCACCGGCAATGGCTTTGAGCAACCTGTATCAAACTGTTTCTCAATCTTTGAGTTTATCGGCTCAAAATGCTGTTACTTCTCAGCAACAGTCTAATATTGTCCATCAAACCACCACCACCCAAGGAGTCAGTCTTCTGTACTCGTTGGGTGCGGCCACCACGGCGGCCGCTTCTGGTAAGGCGTTACGGGCTGATACTCCCGATGTTTTGGCCAATATCTTAGCGGTTGTTCAAGCTCTTAAAAGTGTTTAACAAGCTTGAACCATAGGTTAAACAGGTCACTTCTTTTTGATTTAAAGAGTACACCTGGATGATTACACCAGGAGACTGCACCTTATTTTTTGTGTCCTGCAAATACAGCCACTATTATTTTTAGGAGAAAACCATGGCAGATATCGTAAGCACCCAAGTTACCGACGCAGTTACCCAAGCTAACGTCAAAGTTCTAGCTGAGTCACCAGCTATGTCCTTGAGTAATCTTTACCAAACCATTTCTCAAGGGTTAAGCTTATCTGCTCAAAATGCTGTCAATATTCAGCAACAGTCCAATGTTGTGCATCAAACTACCACCACTCAAGGGGTAAGTCTGCTGTATTCCATCGATACAGCAGCTACAGGATCAGCCACTGGCAAGACATTACGAGCTGATACCCCTGATGCGTTAGCTAACATTCTATCCGTTGTTCAAGCACTCAAGAATGAGAATAGCTAGGCT
>JASJDN010000174.1 GCA_030065205.1 Crocosphaera sp. | reverse complement strand
TCCCCCTGCTCCCCCTGCTCCCCCTGCTCCCCCTGCTCCCCCTGCTCCCCCTGCTCCCCCTGCTCCCAGTCTCCCAGTCTCCCCCTGCTCCGAGTCTCCCCCTGCTCCCCTTCTCTTGTATATTTTGCAATGAAAAGTAACGTAATTCGTCTCTCTCAAGCACAATTAAATCTTTTAGAACGGTGTCCCCCTCAATTTCAACGGGTTTATTTAGACCAGTTAGCATCTCCGATTAGTCCGGAAGTACAAGAGAGTTTACTGTGGGGAAATCAATTTCATCAATTAATGCAGCAACATTTTTTAGGCTTATCTATCGATTCAATTTTAGAAGTTGATAAAGACTTAAAAGACATCGTTAAAGCCTTGTTAAATGGTGTTTCAGAAACACATCACCTCGATTCAGACTGTTGGAGAGAAGCAGAACATTATCGTGGGTTGGAAACAGAAAACTATTTATTGACAGCCATTTATGATTTATTAATTCTCAATAATAATCAAGCACAAATTTTAGACTGGAAAACCTATTTACAGCCTCAAAATAAGAAAAAACTAGAAAATAATTGGCAAACTAAATTATACTTATATTTGTTAGCAGAAACTTCTGACTATTTACCCGAACAAATTTCTTTGACTTATTGGTTCGTTAAAATTCCCCATCAACCTCAATGTTTAACATTTGAATATAGTGAACAACTTCACAAAAAATATACTAAAGAATTAGAATCTTTGCTGATAAATCTTGATGACTATTTATTGAATTTGAATAAAAATTATGTCGATTTTCCTCACTTGAAAAACTGTGAAAATAATTGTCCTTATTATGAGTTTTTTCTCTCAGGAACAAACGAAGTAGAAAATAATATTAATTTATTATCCATTATGGATGAAATTGAAGAAGTCAGTATTTAGGGTATTGATTAAGCTGGTAGGCCGATCCACTCCCCACCTTACAGTAATTATAGAATTTTTTTATACTAATTCTCAAAAGTAACTGGAGACTTAATTGGTCATTGCGAGGGGCAACATAAACAGTTAATTTTGATTGTAGCTAAAAATACCCCGAAGCAATCTACCATAAATAAACACAGAGATTGCTTCATTTCGCTACCGCTACATTCGCAATGACCAGACTCTATATCTCTAACTATTTTGAAGAATTTTTCTTACCTTGAACCTAAGTTTTCTTTTGCTTCTTTTGCTACTTGTTCCATCGGATCGTCTGTTAAGATTTTAAGGGCTTGTTGCGCTTCTTCTCCCTCGAATTTACCCAACGCTTGAACCAGTCGATAACGAACTTGCCAGTCTTCATCTTTAACTAATTGAACCAATAAAGGAACTGCTTGGCTATTGCCTAGTTCTCCCAACGCACTAACGGCAGAAACTCTCACTAACCCATTCTCAGAGTTTAACGCCTCTTCTAATAATTCAATGCCTTTGGGTTCTCCTAACTCTCCCAATGTGGCAATAATACTTAATTGTAATAACCAGTCCGAAGTTTGATGATAGACTTGTTTTAAATCATCATAGGCTTGGGTTAATTGTAGTCCCCCAATCACATCAGCAGCAGCCGCTTTGACATCCGTTTCTGGGTCATTTTCTAAGCGATCGCGGAGTAAACGTAAAGCTGTATCTGGATCTTGTCGTCCCAGGGGATCGAGTTGACTGACAGCCGCATAACGAACGCGTTCATTGGTATCGGTGACTAAGGGTTGAATGAGATCGAACGCGATCGCTGGATCAAGTTGACGTAAAAGATTAACCCCTTTGAGGCGATCGCCAAGGTTATCGGAGACTAATAGGGGTTGCACATCAGCAGGGGTAAGACTCATAGAAATAAAAAGATAAAGTAATCACTAACCAGAAACCATTGCAATTAAAAATCCTAACAAAAAACCTGCAATGGTTGAATAAGAAACAGAACTTCCCCCCAACTCATACGCTTCGGGCATCATGGTACTGGCTAACATGGCTAATATAGCACCACCAGCCATAGCTTGGGCGGTACCGATTAATAATAACGAAGCACTATCTTGTAAATAGTAACCAAAGGTAGCAATAATTCCACTAAGAAGCACAATACCAAACCAAAGCACCAGAATTTGCAGTTTGGGGGTTCCCGCTTTTTTCATCCCAGACGCACTGCTTAAGGCTTCGGGAAAGTTAGAAATAAAGACAGCTAATAAAAAAGACCAAGCTAACTGTTGCGTCCCTGCATTCATGCCAATCACCGTGGCTTCTGGGATATTATCTAACAGGGTTCCCACCAAAATGGCCACAGGGGTTGATTTTTGTACTAAATGAGTCAAGGTTTGAGAATTTTCCGTGAGGAGGTGATCGAGTTCTACCTGTTCCATTAACTGTTGTCGCCACCGATCTAAATGGTTTTGAACCGCTACATGGGAGTCCGCCAACTCTCTTAACCGTCGCGCGAGAGTTCGACTTAAGGCTAGGGCTAAATGGGGCGATCGCGTGAGAACTTGAGCAAAATTTTCCTCGTTGAGTTGATAGAGTTCCATCGGTGTATCAGCGATCACCGTCGCGGAACGGGGTTCTTTCGTCAGTAAGGACATTTCTCCAAAAATTTCCCCCGGTCCTAAGGTGGTGATATGTTTACGACCTTTGATCACCTCTGCTTCTCCTTGGGCGATCATATAAAAATAGTCTCCGGGTTCTCCTTCTTTGCATAAAACTTGTTTGGGTTTAGCGTACATGGGGGTGACCAGGGAGGCGATCGCTTCTTTTTCTGTTTCTGGTAGATGTTGCAACACTTCGACATGAGAGAGTCGTTGTAAAATGTTGGGAGTAGTTTCTGCTTTGGGTTGATGTTCAAATAGATAACGACGACTGGCGGCGGGTTTACGTAAAAACCCTCCATGTTGATCGATATATTGACTCAGAGTAGTAAATAAGACACCACCGAGGGCAAATCCTAACAGCAGAGGCAAAAAACCTGTTTCTTCATAGACTTTATTGGCGATTTCAAAAGCGATCGCTGCAATTAGTGTCCCACTCCCAAAGGCCATGATCGCTGCGGATAAAGCCCGTTTTGGAGTTAAAAATACCCCTACAGTTGCCCCTAATGCTAAACTAGAAGCCCCTAACATTCCTTGGACAAAGGCGGAGAGTGCCATAAATGGTGTTTATGATGGTTTTTATGTTTCTTCGGTTTGATGGTCCGAGGCACTTAGGGACTGTTGGCCAGAAGCAGAAATCATTCGACTCATCCCTTTATCGTAATTAGAGGCGATCGCTAAAAACGCCCCTGCTAAAACATAGATCGGTAAAGGCAAAATAAAGCCTTTTACCCATTGATAAAACTGCACTAAGACAAATAAAACAAAAACGGCACTAATCCATAACCGCATAGTCATTCCCTCTCACTTTCAGCGATTATATTTTAGCTTACGGGTTAAACTAAAAATGATACATTTTGATAAGGCATTATGGTACAACAATTATCTTCCCACCTTATCTATCCTGAAAGTGATAGAAAACTCTTTTTAACTTTTGTAGAACTAGGTAAATTAAGACAACAAGAAAAGCAGAAAATTGAACAATTAGAACAAGCACAAAAAAATGCTATTCCTCGTCTTTATGACTTGGGGTTAACTGAAAAACACATTGCTGATTCTTTAAGTTTATCTTATGAAAAAAACTGACGAACGACTGGATTTTATTCAGCAAAATCTTAGTGATCTAAAAAAACAGTCAGAAAAGCAAGATAATCGAATTTGGTTATTAATATCGGGTTTATTTTTAACTTTATTAGGTGCCGTAGCAACAATTGCTTTTTTTCCGAATCCTTAATTAATAATTTTTTGTAGAAGCAATCAATAAATTGCCTCTAGAAAATCGTTTAAGGGTTCAGATGTCCTGCACCAATTAACCAGCCAATAAAACCGCTAATCGTAGCCGTTAGTGTAATTAATACGACTTGTCTCCAATACTTTAATTCTCCGACTTTTTCTGCAAGATCAGGAATTTTTATTATGGCTGCTTCAATGATTTTTAAGCGATCGCTGACTCCATCTAGTTTTGCTTTAATGGTTTGATTGTCTCCTTGAAGTTCTATTTTTTCTATTGTTATTTTATTAATTTCTTCTTTTACTTCTCCTTTCAATTCTCTTTGTTCGACTGCCAAGTTTTTAATATCGTCTTTTAGTGTATTTTGTCCAATTATCACAGGTTCAATCTCTTCTTTCATTGTCGTTTGTCCTGTTTCAAAAGCATTGAATCGATTTTCTAGAACCCTTTGTCCTTCTTCTAGCTGATCAAAACGATTCATAATTAAGCCTTCTAATCTTTTTAGATCCTGTTCTGTTACTTTTGCCATTTATTGTTATTCCTCAATGTTTGAAAATTCCCCTCAAGATGAATCAGGAGACTATCTTTATTATGGGCTATGATCTGGAAATTTTACGTAATTTATTTTTTCTTCTTATTTTTGGAGAGTTTGCGCTTCAATTTGTTTCAAATAACATTAAAAAAAAATCGTGAGAAAAAACAAGTTTCTCTCACGGATTCAAAATGGATTTAGTTTGATAATTAAACTTGAGCAGGAACTTGTTCTGCTGCTGTAATCTTTTCGTAGGTTTCTCTCATTTTCAACCCTACTAAAACTTGGAATAAACCAGTTCCATTGGTAGAACCAGGATAATCTTTATGTTGTAGTAAAAGTTCGGTCATCTCACCATAATACTTGGTTCCGGTCTTACTAAGATGACTTTCGATGTAGATCATTTCTTCGAGGTTATCGAATTGACCATCCACTTCTAACATAGAGACTTCATTCCCCATGAAGTTGTCAGGACCATAGTACATCTTGATACCAGGATAAGCACAAGTTAACTTACGTCCACAAGGCCGCCAGTCAATGGTAGACCCTTCATCGAATAAGTAAGCGGGTTCAAAGTTTTCAACCCCTTCTTTTTGAACCAAACGAACTCGTAATAACTTACTTTCGTGATCTTCAATTAACTGAGTAGGTAAGACTTGAATTACCACATCAGCGTGTTGTTTTTGAGGTTCGATATAAGCACTAAAATCAGGTTTTCTAGCGTTAATAGAGGCTAAGACATCCTCGTAAGAATGGCCCCTTTCTGCCATATCCCGTTGAATTTTCCAGTTGATTTTAACTTCGTCACTAATATCGAGATAAACCCCGAAATCAACTAATTCACGAACTCTCTCGTCAAATAAAGGATGTAATCCTTCAATGACCACTACCTTATTGGGTTCAATGCGTTCAGGAGGATCAAGTTCTCCTGTTTCATGATTATAAATGGGTTTATCGATAGCTTGACCTGATTTTAAGGCTTTTATTTGCTCATACATCAGATCAAAGTTATTCGCTTTGGGGTTTAAAGCGGTCACACCGGCCGCTTTTCTGCCCTTACGATCTAAACTGTGATAGTCATCTAAGCAGATGACCGTCATAAACTCTTCACCAAATAAATCGGTTAAACGACGTAAAAAAGTAGATTTACCGCAACCGGAGTCTCCGGCAACTGCAATAAGAACCACGCGGTCTAAATTTGTGGTCATAGCTTCCCTCTAAATGCAAAACAGAATTGTTAACCCGGTTTCATTACCTTGTCATTAAAGTCTCCCATAAAGGGAGCATAATTGGTCAATTATTGGGTAAAATTTTTTACAGAGCTAGGACTCTGTTTTTTAATCCCAAAGTTGACAAGATCCTAGCAAGATCCAGATACGTATTAAATACTGACAATGGATTTTACCAGACCGACATCACTCTTCACAAGAGACAAGGTATTGATAATCAATAAATATTCCCAAAATGGTTCTTGGAAAAAAATCTAAAACTGACGCAAGTTTAACAGATTTTTACAAAAAATTTCGCTATCCTCTATAAACGCGCTGATCTAATTTGGGGTTTCCCCTCCCAAATATTAAGCAACTCATAGCAGTGTATTGAAGATTACCACCCGATGGTAGGCTAAATAGAGCAGTTATGATATGCAAGATAGATTAGGAGAGATCCATGTACAGTTCAGCCGTAGCAGCAACTTCTGGCAAGACAACAGCATACGGAAGCCGTCTGTTTGTCTATGAGGTGGAGGGGTTAAGTCAAAATACACGCAATGACAGTCTTGACTATCCCATTCGTCGCAGTGGTAGCGTGTTCATCACCGTTCCCTACGAACGGATGAATCAGGAAATGCGTCGTATTACTCGCATGGGTGGTCGTATTGTCAGCATTAAACCTCTAGATGCTGAAACCCCCCTCAAACCCACTTCTAGCCGTTCTAGTGAAGCTGAAGTTGCTCAACCACAACAAAGCAACCCAACGGAAAAGAAACGTAAACCTATGACTCAAGCGAAAACAAAAGTTCCTGTTAATATTTATAAGCCCAAAAACCCCTACATTGGCAAATGTATCGAAAATTATCCTTTAGTTGCTGAGGGTGGTAGTGGTATTGTTCAACACTTAACCTTTGATATTTCTGGTGGAGACCTTCACTATTTAGAAGGACAAAGTATCGGTATTATTCCTCCTGGAACCGATGATAATGGCAAACCCCATAAGTTAAGACTCTACTCCATCGCTTCTACCCGTCATGGAGATAAGTTGGACGATAAGACCGTTTCTTTGTGTGTTCGTCAGTTAGAATACCAACACCCCGAAACCAACGAAACCGTTTATGGTGTTTGTTCTACCCATCTCTGTAACCTCGAAGTAGGAGCAGATGTGGCTATTACTGGTCCTGTAGGGAAGGAAATGTTACTTCCTGAAGATGAAGACGCTAATATCGTTATGTTAGCTACAGGAACCGGTATTGCGCCTTTCCGTGCCTTTTTATGGCGGATGTTCTTTGAACAACACGAAGATTACAAGTTCAAAGGTAAGTCTTGGTTAATTTTTGGGGTTCCTTACACTGCTAACATTCTTTATAAAGATAAGTTAGAAGAGATCCAAACCAACTATCCTGATAACTTTGAGTTAACCTACGCTATTAGTCGGGAACAGAAGAATAGCGAAGGTGGCCGGATGTATATTCAACACCGGGTAGCTGAACAAGCTGAAAAGTTATGGAATATGCTACAAGATCCTAAGACCCACCTCTATATGTGTGGACTTAAAGGGATGGAAGCTGGTATCGAAGAGGGATTAAAGCCTTTTGCTGAAAAACAAGGGGTAGAATGGTCTGACTTTGTTAAAGGACTGAAAAAAGAACATCGTTGGCACGTTGAAGTTTACTAAATTTCAACGTTATTTTGAATGTACAAGCAAGGGGTGGGCAAGGCTCACCCTTTTATTTTTATCGGTTTAGAATATACAAGGTAGGGTGGGCAAATTCGCAATGTATCTTAACTACTCATAATGTAGAAAATCTTGCCCACCTGACAAAACTGTTTGTTAATTGTACTTTCATAAACAGTTTCTTATTTTAGGTTTAACAAAATGGAAAACAAAACTAAACAAATTTATAATTACACAGTTCTTCTAGAAAAGCAAGAAGAAGGCGGTTATCATGCTTTTTGTCCCACTCTCAAAGGTTGTCATTCTCAAGGGGATACGTTTGAGGAAGCAATTGATAATATTACAGAAGCAATTGAATTATATCTTGAAAGTTTAATTGCTGATAATCAACCTATTCCTAAAGAAGATTTAATTGTCAAACCATTGAGTATTGTATTATGAGTAATTTGCCCAGTGTGAAGGCAAAAGATTTTATTACTGAACTTCCCCATAGAAAAATCGCTGAAAGCCTTTCCTAAAGGTAGTTGTAGCCATTTTTGAACTACCCGTTACTGGGTACAACTCACTCTGAAGCTTAACTGAAGCGTGTTTTGAGCGATCGCACCTATGATCTAAATTGTAATGCGATCGCAGCGATAGAGCAACCCCTTACATGGACACAGAACTTATATACTATTTACTACATCCTATGTCAAATAAGGCTTTCAGCGATTTTTAGGTCAAATGTACGGGTGAAGTTCAG
>JASJDN010000054.1 GCA_030065205.1 Crocosphaera sp. | reverse complement strand
GTCAGATTAACCGATAAAGGGGCTGACGGTATCTTCGGTACGGCTGATGACATCGTTATCGGGACTGAAACTACTGATGGTAATGGGGAATATCTCTTTGATGGTTTAGATGCTGGAAACTATCAAGTTGAAGTCCTCAATGACAACGGTGCGTTGAATGGTTTAGTCCAAACGGCTGACCCCGATGGAACCTTAGATAACGGTTCGATGGTGACTCTCGGACAAGGAGAAAACAACCTCGACCAAGACTTCGGTTATGATTTAGCGAATCCTGCTATTGACATTGAGAAGTTTACCAATGGAGTTGATGCTGACACCCCAGACGCAGCAGCAGAAATCATCGCAGGTGAAACAGTTACATGGACTTACGAAGTAACCAACACTGGCGACGTTGCTTTTGATCAAAGTGACATTGTAGTAACAGACGACCAAGAAGGAACCATCACCAACATTATTGATCAAGGAGATGGAGATAACGTCTTAGCCTCTGGTGAAACCTGGATTTATCAAAAAACAGGCATCGCTCAAGAGTTATTTACTGTTACTAACACCTTTATTGATTTTGACACTGATGGTTTTGGCAATGCTTTAGCCGCCGGTACCATTATCGACACCGAATATCAAAATCTCGGCTTAACCATCTATGCTAGTCAATTTGGTGCCATGATCTTTGATAGTGCTAACCCCACCGGTGGTGATCATGATCTTGTAACCCCTGGTTATGGCACAAACAACACCGAAGCACTGGGTAATATCCTGATTATTTCTGAAGATGGGGATAGTCACGATCCCGATGACAATGCTCATGGTGGCAAAATTGCCTTTACCTTTGATAACGCAGTCAATGTTAACTCCATTGACTTCCTAGATATTGAAGAAAGCGGTGGCAAGGTTCTCACCACTGATATTGATGGCAATGTGACCACAACCTATATCCCGGCTTTTGGTGATAATGGTTTCAACAGTTTGATGATCAACGACGATAATGTGGTCGAGATCAAAGTTGTTCTTGTGGGTAGCGGTGCCATTACAGCGTTAGATTTTGACAGCATCAGCGATGGTATCTACAAAAATACTGGAACCGTGGTAGCTGGTGATGTCACCGATGCCGATCATTCTCACTACATCAATTTAACCCCAGATCCTAGCATTGATATTGAGAAGTTTACCAATGGAATCGATGCAGATACCCCAGATGCAGCCGCCGTCATCGCTGTGGGTGATACTGTTACCTGGACTTACGAAGTAACCAACACCGGTAATATCGGCTTTGCTGAAAGCGACGTTATCGTTAAAGATAATATCGAAGGACTGATCACCAATATCATTGATAAAGGGAATGGCGATAACACTTTAGATGTGGGTGAAACCTGGATTTATCAAAAAACAGGAGTTGCTCAAAACTTGACCGGTTCCGCAGGGGAAACCACAACCTTCCACTTAACCGGTAACAGTCATTTAGATGGACCCAATGGCAACGTTCGCACCTTTTATGCTGATGATATCTCCGTCAAAACCAGTGCTTTCAGCCGTGATGCCCACGGAACCTGGGAAAAAGCCTTTTTGGGTAGTTTTTCTTCTGGTTTAGGGGTAACCGATAACTCAGAAGGAGATGGTAGCAATGGACTGCATCGTGTAGACAATGTTCACCGAGATAACTATGTTCTCTTTAAATTCTCGGAAAATGTTGTGGTTGATCGCACTTTCTTAGCTTCTGTCAGTCACGACAGCGATATCACCTATTGGGTTGGTACGGTAGAGGATGGCGTCGATAACCACCATTTGAGTGATGCTTTCCTCAACAATCTCGAATTTAGCGAAGACAATAATACTCATAGTTCTTCTGCACGTTGGGCTGATATCAACAACGGTGAAGTGGTTGGTAACATCTTAGTTATTGCTGCTTCAACTTCTGATGCACACCCTGATGATCGCTTTAAAATCAAAGAATTAGAAGTACAGAAGGTTGCAGGAGGTATTTACCAAAATATCGGTACGGTTCACGCCCTTGGAGCCAAAGATTCCGATTTCAGCCATTATGTTAACCCAACCCCAGAACCTGGTATCGACATTGAAAAGTTTGTCAATGGTATCGATGCAAGTAGTCCTGATGAGTATCCTGAGTTAGTTCCTGGAGATCATGTTACCTTTACTTATCATGTCACCAATACCGGGAATGTAGCTTTCGACGCTCATGATGTTGTTGTTACCGACGACAACGGAACCGCCGATGATACCTACGATGACTTTAAGCCTTATCAAGTGTTGGATGGACACTTTAACGTTGGGGATGTTGACCAAGACAACATCTTAGATGCTGGTGAAACTTGGAAATACAGCAAAACCCTCACAGTTCAAGATTTATCAACATCCCATACTACTCGCATCGAAGCCGAAGATATGCACTTAAGCATGGTTTATGTTGGTGGTGATGATGATGATGATGATGATGACGATGGTGGTTACTCCAATGGCTATGTCAGAGAACATAATGGTTATGCTTCTGGTGACGAGTTGATCAAAGTTACTGGTCATTATGGCACTGCTTCAACCAAGTTTTACGGGGAAACCGGTCATTATGATGTGCTGATTGGTTATTACGATGAAAACGATGGTCATTCCACTATGGACTTTAAGCGTAATGGACATAGTGTTGACCATTGGACTTGGGACAAAGAGTTAGGGTCTCATCTTCCTGATGATAAAACCTTTACCACTCACAAGGTGGAACATCTCTACCTAGAGTACGGAGATACCCTCAGTCTCAAAGGTACTGTGAATGGTGGTGAATATGCCCGTGTTGATTACATTGAGTTAATTGAGAAGGGCAATACGACTGGTATTTACGAAAATGTCGCTACTGTAAAAGCGGGTGATGTTTTTGATACCGATATCAGTGGCTATATTAATCCTGTCAACACCGTTGTTTAAGTGATTAATTAATTGAATCAATACATAGAACCGAGAAAGCTGTTTTCTCGGTTCTTTTTTGTTATTAATTATTTATATAACCTGTTATAACAGGTTATATCGGTTGAGATTCAACGCGAGACGGTCAGATGTTGTTATGCGATCGCTTCAGCTTAGGACATAATATTATTATGTCCCTACAAATTTGTTTTAACCAACTGATTTTTTAGTATTAATTAACTACTACGATTAACTTCTTCTTGTAACCAAGGATCAACTTCTTGACCATCTTTGCGTTTTAATTCAATCCTGATGTTGGTTTGGAGGTTAGAATTAGGTGGCACAGGTTGAGGATGAAATGAAATGTCATAAGCATTAGGATCTTCGTTTTGTTCTCTTAACCAATCTTGTACTTTAATAGCACAAAAAAAGGATTGTCCTTGCTCAAACATCCGAGATATCTGCATTTGTATGGTGTAGGGATTAACTCTAGGCATACAGTTTAACCATTGATAGTATTTCCTTTCTTTATTGTAATTAATTTTTTACCAACTTAACTGGTCATTGCGAGGGGTAATATAAACAGTAAGCTTTGATTGTTGTTAACAACACCCCGAAGCAATCTACCATCCACATAAAGACTGATATTATTTATGATTAACAAATGTTTAAGTTTAAAGATAATTGTTGACTTTCTGTGACTGTTGTTTCTCTTTCATAGTTTCTAATAAAAATTTCTTGTCCTTTTTCTGCTTTCCCTTGTTTATAATTATTCATTCCATATTGTAACTGCCAAGGAACAATATTAAAGTCTTGAAAATAGTTTCTGATTTCTTCAGAGTTATCATAAGTAATTAACCATTTATGCTCACATCGCTTCATTATTTCAGCAAAATCTTCATGATTAAATGATGTATGTAAATCTCCATCTTTTCCATATAATCTAGACTTAGTTGCCGTTAAATAAGGGGGATCTAAAAAAATAAAACTATTATCATCTTTTTTATTAACAACGTCTCGATAATCTAAGTTTGTAATACGAATTCCTGGGAGAATATGACCTAACTTTTCTAGACGATCAATAGATGATTCTGTAAACCTGGTATGAAAAGATTTTTCTGAATAACCTCCTGATTCAATGGTTCCTGAAAAAGTAATTCTATTTAAGATAAAAAAACGAACTGCCCTATCAAAATCAGATATTTTTTCTACCTTAACTTGACTTAATTCTTTAAACAATTCTCGTCCATCTTTTCGAGTTACTTTAATTTCTCGTAAGGTGTTTACTAATGAGTTTAATTCAGATTGAGCAATTTTCCAAAATAAGTATACTTCTGGGTTTAAATCATTAATCCAAATATTTATATTAGGATGGATTTGTTTAATATAAATAAATACCGAACCACCCCCTACAAATGGTTCTCTATATTCAGAAAAATTAAACTTTTTAGGTAATTGTTCTTGTATTTGTTTAATGGCGCGTGATTTCCCACCAGGATACCTCAAAGGACTTTTAATCATAATTCATCATTAATCAACAGTAGGGTGGGCAAGTTAAACAAGTTTATATTATAAGAAATAACTTTAAAGTCTTGCCCACCTTGCCAAACTGTTGAGATAATTATTCTTAATTTGTGACCAGGATACCTCAAAGGACTTTTAATCATAATTCATCATTAATCAACCATAAGGTGGGCAAGTTAAACAAGTTTATATTATAAGAAATAACTTTAAAGTCTTGCCCACCTTGCCAAACTGTTGAGATAATTATTCTTAATTTGTGACCAGGATAACACAAAAGACTTTTAATCATAATTTATCATTGATTAATCATAAGGTGGGCAAATTAAGCAAGTTTATATAATAAAAAATAGCCTTAAACCCTTGCCCACCCTACATAGGGATATGTCTGTAAATTCTAATACATTTTAATTCTTTTTATGTCATGATATCATGGCAAAAGAATAGATAAAAATTCAACAAGATATCAATAAATAATAAGAAAATTTACAACATAAAAATAATGGTTAAATAACAGTTAAATAAACCTTAAATCATGTCAGGGATCAATAGAAATCATTGCATAATTACTTGAAAACCCATCCGAGAGAGTCTATGGCTAATGTTCTCTGGCTTCAAGGTGGTGCCTGTTCTGGGAATACAATTTCTTTTCTCAATGCAGAAGAACCCACCGTCGTAGACTTAATTACCGACTTCGGGATTAATGTGTTATGGCATCCATCCCTTGGTTTGCAATTAGGTGATGAACTACAACAACTTTTACGCGACTGTGTTGATGGCACAATACCTGTTGATATTTTAGTATTTGAAGGAAGCGTCGTCAACGCCCCCAACGGAACGGGAGAATGGAACCGTTTCGCTGGCCGTCCCATGAAAGACTGGTTAACGGACTTATCCAAAATAGCTGGTTTTGTGGTTGCTGTAGGAGACTGCGCGACTTATGGCGGTATTCCAGCGATGGAACCCAACCCAAGTGAGTCTATTGGGGTACAGTTCCTCAAACGCAAAGAAGGCGGTTTCTTAGGGGCTAATTATTTGTCCCAAGGCGGCTTACCTGTTATTAATATACCTGGTTGTCCAGCACACCCTGACTGGATTTCTCAAATCTTAGTCGCAGTGGCCACTGGAAGAGTTGGGGATCTCACTCTGGATGAGTTCCACCGGCCTCAAACCTTCTTCAGAAGCTTCACTCAAACTGGTTGCACCAGAAATATGCACTTTTCCTATAAAGCAACCACCCAAGACTTCGGACAGCGTACCGGCTGTCTCTTTTATGATATGGGATGTCGTGGGCCTATGACCCATTCTTCCTGTAACCGTATTTTATGGAACCGTGTTTCTTCTAAAACCCGTGCAGGAATGCCCTGTTTAGGGTGTACTGAACCTGAGTTCCCGTTCCATGATCTCAAACCAGGAACCGTCTTTAAGACGCAAACGGTGATGGGTGTACCTAAAGAGTTACCCCCCGGTATTAATAAGAAAGATTATGCCTTAATGACCGTTGTATCTAAAGATGCTAGTCCGTCTTGGGCCAGCGAAGATATGTTTACCGTTTAACTATCTGTAGGGGCGAAAAGCTTTTATAGCAGTCGAAGCACAGTTTAGGAAAGTCAATTTTTATCAAACCTAGATACAAAGCTAGTTAAACTTCTGACTTCTGACTTCTGACTTCTGCTATAGCCCCTACGCCATGAATATTTGACCATTCTTGAGAGTAACACTATGGCAGTACAAAAATTAGAAATTTCTCCGGTGGGGAGAGTTGAAGGGGACCTAGACGTTAGAGTAGATATTGAAGATGGCCAGGTGGTCAACGCTTGGACCAAAGCCGAACTATTTCGGGGGTTTGAGGTAATCTTAAAAGGAAAAGATCCTCAAGCTGGATTGATTGTTACCCCTCGTATCTGCGGTATTTGCGGCGCATCTCACCTAACTTGTGCCTCTTGGGCTTTAGACACCGCTTGGGGGACAGAAGTGCCTCGTAACGCCATTTTAGCGCGGAACTTGGGTCAGTTGGTAGAAACCATCCAAAGTCACCCCAGACACTTCTACGCTTTATATGCGATCGATTTAACCAATAAAAAGTACAAAAATAGTCCTTTCTACGAAGAAGCTTGTAAGCGGTTTAGCGCGTTTACAGGGACATCCTATGAACTCGCTATTACTACCTCTGCGAAACCCGTCGAACTTTACGCCTTATTCGGGGGACAATGGCCCCACTCTAGTTATATGGTTCCGGGTGGTGTTATGTGTGCGCCCACTTTAACGGATATTACTAGAGGTTGGGGGATTATGGAATATTTCCGCACCAACTGGTTAGAACCGGTATGGTTAGGGTGTTCTTTGGAGAGATACGAAGAAATTCAAACCTACGAAGACTTCTTGGAATGGTTAGATGAGAGTCCTAACCATGCTAACTCGGATCTCGGTTTTTATTGGCGTATGGGGTTAGATATTGGTTTACACAAGTACGGTGGTGGCCCTGGCCGTTACTTAACTTGGGGTTATCTCCCCCACGAAGACAAGTATCAACATCCTACTGTTGAAGGCCGTAACGCTGCGGTGATCATGAAGGGTGGTGTGTACGATAGCTTCACCGATATGCACCACATGGTTGATCATACCTTTGCGCGGGAAAATACCAGCCATGCGTGGTACGAAGAAGGAACCGCAGATGTTCATCCTTTCGATCGCACCACTCAACCCAAGCATATCAACACAGGGGACTACGAGGGTAAATATTCCTGGGCCACTGCTGTCTCTCATAAAGACTTAGGCCGTATGGAAGTAGGTTCTTTGGCCCGTCAGTTGGTTGCCGGTGGTAAGCATGGGGAAAGTTGGCAGCATTATGATGGTTTAATCTTGGATATGTTCAAGAAAATGGGCGGCCCTAGCATCCATCTCCGTGAGTTTGCACGGATGCACGAATCTGTGAAACTGTATCGGGAAGTTGAAAGATGTCTGCGTGAGTTTAAGTTAAACGAACCTTGGTACATCAAACCCACCGAAAAAGATGGCCGCGGTTGGGGTGGTACGGAAGCGAGTCGCGGCGCGTTGTGTCACTGGGTTGAAGTGGAAGGGGGCAAAATCAAGAATTATCAAGTGATTGCACCCACCACCTGGAACGTTGGACCGAGAGATGGTGAGCATACCAGAGGACCCATTGAAGAGGCGTTAGTGGGTATTCCTATTGAAGATGCTACCAACCCCGTAGAAGTGGGTCATGTGGCGCGTTCTTTTGATTCTTGTTTAGTTTGTACAGTTCATGCTCATGATGCTAAGACCGGCAAAGAATTAGCCAGGTTCCGCACTAATTAATATTAGTAGGGTGGGCAATGCCCACCTTCCTTTTTTGTGAAGAAACCAATCATTATTGATAATCTTGCCATTGCTTGAATAATTTTGTTTTTTGAGGAAATACTAAGAGAGTAAGATTAATTTTGAAATAAATTATATGAAGCGATCGCACTGATATAAAAATATGAAATTACCTAACGGAGACAAAGCAGAAATTCCTGGAGAAAAGTTAATTAACTATTGTTTAAACCCAGAACATTCGAGTGGAAAACATAAAGCTAGAGTGTTTAAGTCCCGTTTAGGAATTACTCAAGATAATGCTGAACTATTATTACAAATGATTCGAGTAGCAGCAGTTGAAGGTGAAGTTGTACAACAAGCAACAACGAATTTTGGTGAACAATTTAAGGTAGACTGGAAAATACCCAACCAAGAAAACATGATCCTTCGTACTATTTGGGAAATTGGCTATAATAAATCTAACCCTCGTCTTATTTCTGCATTTATTAGGTAAACATGATGAATAACATGTCAACTTTGGATACAGTTGCTATTATTAATCCTATTGCTAAAGAAAGATTAACTTTAGTTGAACCAGAATATAAGTCTATTGAAAGCTTACCCAGTGGACAAGTGGGAACAGTTGTGGAAGTTTATGAAAGGGACAAAGAAAAGCAATATTTAGTAGAATTTTCTGATAACCAAGGACGAGAATATGCAATGGCAATTTTAAAAGAACATGAATTACTTGTCTTACATTATACTCTTGAAGTTGCCTAATTAAAATTGATTTAGTTCTTAAAAAATGAATTAAAAAAGCTTATAAAAGATTAGGTAGATAAATCATGCAACTAAAAAAACCTATTTTACCCATTAAAAACAATACCTTAAATCATTTACTTTCAGAACTATCCGAAGAATGTAATAATGTTAATACTTTAATTAATCAATTACAGTTATCTGATATTACAGAAAAACAAAAAGCACAAATTTTAGCTGAACTATTAACAGCAACGATTCATTTACAAGTTCATTGTGGTGAAAGTTTTCAAGACTTGATTGCTGAAGAAATGGAAACTTTACTCGATGATGATGAAATAGATTAAAGTAATGATGAATAAGTTAAGAGTATTTTTATGGTATTTCATTCATTATGTTATAATGATTTTAAATACTTAAGTAATAAATATGACTACAATTACCCTTGAAGTTCCTTCTGAAATTGCAGAAGCTTATCAAGTTGCTTCTCCAGAAGAAAAACAACAAATTAAATATATTGTTACCCTTTTACTTAAAAGAAAAGATGAAAATGATCTTGAATTCTTAAGAAAAATCATGGATGAAATAAGCGATAGAGCAATAGCTAGAGGTTTAACCCCAGAAATTTTAGAATCGATATCAAGTTAGTGAATGAAACAATTATTTCAGACGAAGCCTTAGTTATTCGAGGAGGTCGTAACCGTCCTGAAGATATCAGACGAGGTATCGGAACTCATCCTTGTGGAATTACTGGCATTTCAGTAGAAAGTGCAGTAGGATTAACGGTAGAACAATTGGCTAAAAATATTCCTCATGGTCAAATTGGTATCACAACAGTTAAGGAGGTTCGTCAAGCAGGTGGTGATGTAATTCGTACTTCTGGAAGAAGCAAAAATCACGCAACGTTAACAGGGTTAACTCCTGAAAAAATTAGTGATTTATTAACACCAACCATCCCAAATCTAACTAAAAATAATTAAAGGATAAAATAATTATGAGTCAATTTAGAGTGTTCGCTGATTTTCATAATGCTGATAGTCAAGGTCGTTTACGATTAAATTGTACAGGAACCCTTGAAGATTTGAGTTTTCAAAAGATTTATTTAAAAAAAGGACAAGAATTAACTTTATATAGTGAAGATTTAGAAGTTGATGGAGTTGTTGACTATTCATCAGAAGAGAATCTTTGGGTTGCTATTATTAATTGGGATAGAATAAGAGAAATTGAGGATTTTGAAATCGAAAAAAATTTTGTTACTCCTTTTAGAAGAAAATTAGATCCAATTGAAAAAGGAGTTATTGAAGCAACTTTATATAAAAACAAATATATTGCTGCATTATCAATGGTTTTTGTGGTTATAATATATATCTCTCTAGGAGGTTTTAGTAACTTGATAGAAATCAATAATTACTTTGTTTTGGGTACTTTAATTTGGATATTTTTTCTTCTAGTTGATATGATATTAATCAAATTTAGGATTGATAAAGATTTTTATGGAGAAAATGAATTTGAAGTAAGAGAATTTTATGGAGATAGTCCTAAAAAATCATTTAATCAAGAAGACTTAAAACAAATAAAAGAAGAAATTATAAATGAATTCAATGTGTTAGTTAAAGCTAATATTTAACTTAATGATTGTATTCTTATTGTCAACCAATAATTAAGGCAAAGATAATGCAAAACTTCACTGATATAGGAACAAGAATAATTAGAATAGCTCTCAAGTTTATCTTTGTTAGAGAACCCGCAAGAACCTCATTAGGGGTTCTCATAGGAGTCTTATTACAAGCAATTATTATATTACTTAATCCTTTACTGAGTCAATATAATATCGTTGATTTTGCGTCTTTATCTATTTTTCAATATATAATTTTTGGGATTATTCTAGTTTATTTTCCCTTAATTATCTCTTTTACATTCTCAAAAAAAAGTCAAATTAATGATGAGTCAGTCGAAATGCTACTAAGAACAATTGATAGAATAAAAGAAGATGGAAAACTCACCGATGAACAAGTACAATATTTATATTTAAAAGTTATTGAAAAAGTGGTTGAAAAAACACAACTTAAACAAGAGATACAAAAAGAACTGAATGAAATCAATCAAAATATTGCTCAAGAATTATTAGAAGGGGAAACGAAACAACAGTTACCTCATAGAAAAACATCATAAAATTAGTTGATTTTATTAGGGTTAGCGATCGCACTTATGTCAAACTATTAAACTACCACGCAAATACTACAAACCACAAATAAGTTATAATATAATAGGTTCAGATTGGATACATTTATACGGAATACAATGCTATTAGTTGATTATTGTGAAAAAGCTTTAAAAAAAGCAAAATATAAACAGTTAAGCGATGGAACTTGGTTTGCTGAAATAGATGGTTTTCAAGGTGTTTGGGGAAATGGATTAACCATTGAAGAATGTAGACAAGACTTATTAGAAGTTCTAGAAGAATGGATAATTCTAAAACTACAAGATGGTGATACTTTACCCATTGTAGATGACTTAGAACTTAAAGTAACAACAGTTTCTGATATTTAAAAATGCCATCAGCTATTTCTCGTAGAAATTTAATCAATAAGAAAATGAAAACTAATCTTTACGACATAGATTTTGGTTTATGGTTAGAAAAACAAGCGATCGCCCTTAAAAACAGAGATATTAACTCACTAGACTGGGATAACTTAGTAGAGGAAATTGAAAGTTTTGGAAATCGTGATAAAAGAGAAATTAACAGTTTAACTTATAGTTTATTGTCTCATTTACTATTTTATTGTTATTGGACTGATCATCGGGTATTATATCTTAATGGTTTGGAAACTGAAATTGATAATTTTCGCAGTGATTTATTAGCTTTATTAGAAAGTAAGACATACTATAATTATTTTTTGAATCAATTAGAAACTAATTATAAGAAAGCGTTAAAAATGGCTAATAAAAAAGTGGAAAGGTCAAAAATATATACTCTTCCTTCTTTTCCTCAAAACTGTCCTTTTACCATTGAACAGATATTAGATGAAGATTTTTACGGAGTATAAACTAACCCCCTTAACTATTTTAAACTATTAATAATATGTCTAAAAAACTTTACGAACAAGACTTTCAGCAGTGGATAGAAACAACTATCTATCAATTAAAAAAGGGTGAATTTTCCTCTTTAGATATTGATAACTTAATTGAGGAATTAACAGAGTTGGGCAAATCAGAAAAAAGAGCATTAGAAAGTAATTTGATGATTCTCTTAGCTCATTTACTTAAACTAAAAGTACAACATGATGCACCGTCATCTATGAAAGATAGCTGGTATCGTTCTATTATTGAACATCGTCAACGAGTTCAGAAAAATTTAAGGGATACTCCTTCTCTTAAATCTTATTTAGAAACTGCCATTAAAAAAGCTTACACTGATGCTATAAAAATAGCCATTAAAGAGGGTAAACTTGCTAATTTCGGGATTCGTATTCCTCAAGAAAATGAATATTCTAAAAGTTGTCCTTTTACCATTGAACAGATATTAGATGAAGATTTTTATGGAGTATAAAATATAAAGATTACTTTGTTGCTCTTGTTATTTTAAACTTTCAATGTTATAAGTGAGGCAAATTGTACAACTATTGATAATCATGAAATTAACACAACTCATAAAACTGTCTAAAAATGGTTTAAATTCCTTAAAAATAGCTATTTTTTTCTCTTTCTTAATTGTTGCTATACCTACACAAGTAAAAGCAGCATCCATTAACATATTAAACCATAGTTTTGAAGGACCAGAAGCACCTTTAAACCGTTTTGGTGGATTTTCTATTGGTGGCGGTAATATTAATAGTTGGGTAGCTAGTTCAACAACAGGGGTTCTTAATCCTAGTAAATCTGATGCTAACGCAACATCTGATAGCATAATATTTGATAGTTACTATGATGAACCTGTTCCTGACGGTGTTCAAGTTGCTTGGGGTAATGAAGACGCTACTATTTTTCAGCGACTTTCAGCTACCCTAGAATCTAATACTAAATATACTTTAGGTGTATATGTAGGACAAAGAAATAGATCAGGTTTCGTAGGATATAACATAGAACTATTAGCAGGTAATACCGTTTTAGCTTCTAATAATAGTATTACACCCGATCCGGGAACTTTTTCCCTTGTAAATGTTCATTATACTAGCAGTAATAATGACCCATTAATAGGACAAGCATTAGGTATTCGTTTAAGTTCTTCTGGTATTCAAACTAATTTTGATAATGTGACCCTTGATGCAACAGCAGTTCCTGAACCCTTAACTATTTTAGGTGTAGGGACTGCTATTGGTTTTGGGACAATATTTAAACGTAAAATTGCTAAAAGTAAATCTAAAAAAGAATTTTTTGCTAATTAACATAATGATAATGGGCATAATAATATTATGCCCCTACAAGACATAATTTAAAACTTCCGTAGGGGTTTAACACTGTTAAACCCATTAACCTTGTTAAACCCATTAACCTATTAATCTATTAATCCAACTTCCAACGACTAGCAATAGGCATTCTCCAACCTGTCCCAAATGCGCGATCGCTTACTTTTAACCCTGGAGGGGCTTGTTTGCGCTTAAATTCGGCACGAGTCACCAATTTTACTATCTTACATACTATATCACGCTCAAACCCTGCTGCTTCAATTTCTTTGATAGATTGATGCCGATGAATTAATCTGTCTAAAATAGCATCTAAAATCTCATAAGGTGGTAAAGAATCTTGATCCAGTTGATCGGGCTTTAATTCGGCACTAGGGGGCTTAACTATGACATTATGAGGTATTACCTCTTGATGTCGGTTTAACCACTTACAGAGGCTGAAAACACGGGTTTTAGGAACATCTGAAATAACCGCTAAACCCCCATTCATATCACCGTATAAGGTACAGTAACCCACTGCCATTTCTGATTTATTCCCGGTTGATAATAATAAATGTCCGAATTTATTAGCGATCGCCATTAATAAGTTACCACGAATTCTGGATTGTAAATTTTCTTCGGCAACACCAAATTCTGTATTTTTAAATAAAGGTTCTAATAATAAATCATAAGCTTTCATTACATCCCCAATAGCTAAAGTATGACTATTAATTCCTAAGTTATTAACTAATGCTTCTGCATCACTAATAGAATGACTTGAACTGTAAGGGGAAGGCATTAATATTCCTAGCACATTTTTGTTACCTAATGCTTCAACAGCAATGGCAGCAACTAAGGATGAATCAATACCACCACTTAACCCTAAAATAGCTTTAGAAAAGCCACATTTAGTAGCATAATCTTTTAAACCTAATACTAAAGTTGACCAAATTTCTTCTTCTTCTGTTTCTAGAGAATTAGCAATATAACTGTTTTTCAAATCTTGACTATTTTTATCATATTCGATAACTTCGATTGCGGTTTGATACCCTTTCGCACGTAAACTTATTTCACCTTTTCTGCTAACAGCAAAACTATTTCCATCAAAAATTAAGTCATCATTTCCTCCTACTTGGTTCGTATAAATAATTGGAATCTTATAACGTTCTGCACTGTGTTTTAACATAGCTTCTCTGATCTTTTGTTTGCCAATACTATAAGGAGAAGCAGATAGATTAACCACTAAATCAACACCATATTTAACTAAGTCTTGTATAGGGTTAGTTTCATAGTTTCTTTTGCCCCAAAATTCTTCATCGTTCCATAAATCTTCACACACAGTTACACCAATTTTAAGAGGTTTCTTATTGGGAATATTAGAAGATAATTGAAAGAAATTACTTTCTTTTCCTGGTTCAAAATATCGATCTTCATCAAAAACATCATAAGTGGGTAAAAGTCGTTTATGAAAAATTTGTTTTATTGCTTTATTGTCCATTAAAACAATACTATTAAATAAAGGTTTTTCTCCCTCATAATAAGCATTAGGATTTTCGATAACTGTTCCCACTAAAACAGCTAAATTGTTAGGTATTTTCTTAGCTAATTGTTCTAATTCTGTCCATAAAATTTCTATAAAACTAGCATTTAATAGTAAATCTTTGGGAGGATATCCACATAAAGAAAGCTCAGGAGTTAATAATAATTGTGCCTCTCTTTCTACAGCTATTTGTGCTGCTTTATAAATATTATCGGCATTGTTTTTTATGTCACCAATAATAGGATTAAGTTGAGCGATCGCAATTTTCATAATAGTAGTAATTTTCAGGGTTAAATAAAAACAAAAGGTTTATCTTTTAAAGGAGCAAAAGCTTCAGAATCAAAACGATATAAAGTTGCTGGTCTTCCTGCACCTCTAGACACTTTTCTTTCAGTATCTATCAGAAAACCCAACTTAAGTAATCGAGTTCTAAAATTAGAATAATCGGCAAAATTTTCTCCTAAAACAGTAGTATAAAATTGATATAAATCATTTAAAGTAAAAACCTCTGGTAACACATCAAACGCAACGGGACTATATTCTAATTTACTCCTTAGTCGTTGATAACCATAATCTAAAATAAGATTATGATCAAAGGCCAATTGTGGAACTTTTTCAATCATATACCAAGTGGTTTGATGATGCTTGCTGATTAATTTGGCTTCCTCAAAACGTACTAAAGCGAAATAACTAACAGATAAATAACGCACTCCATAACTATCAGGTGATTCTCTGGGATCTCGCTCTGGCCCTCCGAAAGTATAGAGTTGTTCTAAATATAAATTATTAGTCTCTATTTTTTCCGATAAAATACGATACGCTGCAGCTTCTAAAGATTCCCCTTCCCTCACCAATGTTCCGGGTAAACTCCATTGATTAATATAAGGCTTTTCTGAGCGTTTAAATAATAAAACTAAGAGTCGATTTTTTTGATAATCAATGGAAAAAATAACATTATCAACCCCTACTTTAAAATCTTCTAAAATGAACTGATTATTATTGGAAGTCATGCGTATAATTTTTCTTGGTGAATATAATCTTGAATGGGTTGAATTAAGACATTTTCGTTGCCATATTGTCGGTATGCAGTAGAAGAAACTGCTGGTGCATTTAAGTCAGCAATTTCATACTTTCCTCCTATTGCTTCTAACGCTTGTAAGTCAGATTCGTTAATAGCATAACCAGGACGAGGAATAATTAAAATTGAAACTTCAGCTAATAATTCATTAATGCGATACCATTGACGAATTTGTTGAATTAAATCAGAACCAATGACTAAAAAATACTCTGCATTGTTTCCCCATATTTCCTTAGCTTTAGCTACACTCATCAAACTACGACGATGACTCAAACTTTTAGACAAATAAATGTTATGACGAGGAGGATCAATATTATCAATTAATAGCTTTAACATAGCCATGCGATGATCCAAAGAAGTTTGATGATCTTTATAAGGGTTATCAGATGCCCAAATACCTACATAATCAAAATGATCCGATAACCAATTGATAATGGATTGATGTCCGGCAGTTGGGGGATCAGCACTGGTTCCAAATAGAGTAATTTTTGTCATCTTATTTTATCCTAAACTTAAACAATTAAAGATTGACGTAACGTTTCTAAAGGTTGAGAAATATTCACCTTAATAGGCGTTGGTTCTGTTATATCATGGGTTTGTGGAGGTAAACTTTTAACTGAAGTTTGAACCCGTTGACCAATGGTATTTAAAGATTCATTTTTATTAATAGTTTTACCTTCTTTCATGACTAACCCTAATAAGGGAGTTTCCCCTGACTCTATCCCTTCATCTGCTAAGGCTAAACGATCGCTTTTTATTATTCCGTTATCATAATAACGAAATATCTGTTTTCTCCCCGGATAAGTCATTTTATGGCTAGATTGTTTCATGGTCGGAATATTATCAATTTCTACTAATTTATAAACCCCATTAACCGGTTCCCCTGTCACCAAACGAGTTCCCACGCCATAGCCATCAATACTAGCGTCTTCTTTCCGTAACCGCTTTAACTCCCATTCATCAATATCCCCACTGGCAAAAATATTCACCCTTGGTAGTAGCGATCGCACTTTTTTGGATAACTCCCCTAAGTCCCCAGAGTCCAAACGCACCCCCTTAACCTCTGTTTCCATGTTTTGGGCTAACCTTTCCGCAGCCGCTACGGTATCATAGGTATCGATTAATAAGGTTGCCCCTGGAAAGTAACGATTAAACGCCATAAACGCCTCATCTTCACTCCCTGATAAGGCTTTAATGGCCATTACTAAAGCGTGGGCCATAGTGCCACTGGGTTGCTGGTTTAGTTCCTTCGCTGCTAATACATTAGAGGTAGCGTCAAAGCCGGCTGCTAACGCTGCCCTAGCCGCCCAAATTGCCCCTTGAGGGCTAAAAGCACGCCTTGTGCCGAATTCTAACAAAATGGCCTTTTCCCCTGCCATATCCCGCATTCTTGCTGCTCTGGTGGCGATTAAGGTTTGATAGTTGATGGTATTCAAAAGATAGGTTTCTACGATTTGGGCCTGCCATAACGGGGCTTCAACTCGCAATAAGGGTTCATTGGCAAAAATAGCTGTGCCTTCAGGAACTGCCCACACATCCCCCGTAAAGCCTTGGTTTTCTAACAATGACCAAAAATTAGGGTTTACATGGTCAAAAATCCCTATATTTCTTAAATAATCAATCTGCTCCGGGGTAAAGGATAAATTTTCTAAATACTGTAATCCTTGGGCGAGTCCCATTGCAATCAAATAACCAAAGTTATCGGGTAAACTTCGCACAAAGAGTTCAAAACTGGCTCGTTTTTCGGCAATGCCTTCCCCTGCATAACAAGCGGCCATAGTTAACTGATACAGGTCTGTCAGTAAACTATTGTCTTGGGATGATGGCGTTAAACTAGGATTGAAAGTTAACATCTGTTACTCTATTTTTTCACATAACGCAATTATAGTAACTTTTACCAAAATTGTCATCTAAACTTGAGCTTGATGAGGGTAGGGTGGGCAAAGTTTTCTATCCTACGGGTAATCCAGAAAAATTGCTAATTTGCCCACCTGACAAAGCCGGTTTTTAATATTTCTTTAACAAATAGTCTCTAAAGATAAGTACCTACAAAACTAATAAGATTCCCTTGATCCCCATAATGTAAAGTTTAATTGCAAAATCTAGGAGATATAAAAGTCAGATGTTAAATTGAAGATGAAGCTAATAAACAAAGCTTCCCTGGCAGATCAACTAGCAAGGTAAACCAACAAGTTCAAAGGAGAACACCCTGTATCAGTTCATGTCTGTCTCGTTAACTCTCAATAACAGCAACCAAGCTAGAGGCTTATATTTCCTCAAGTGAATCCAAGGGAGCAAGGCAACTGAAATTTATAATTCAGTGCAACTCTAGGGAATCTCAAGGAAGGCGTGGAAAACTCTAAGGGACTAGCAACCTGGTTGCTGTTATTGCTATGAATAATTAACACTTAAGAATTAATTAATATCTAATCAATGGATAATATCCTGTGTGACTTCTTATTATGGTTTTGGGTATATTAAACCGTAAGCCCCTCTCTTATTTATTGATTATTATGGCTCTTAAACATATTCTAAGTACCAGTGTTATCGTGACGGGAATCATTTTGGGTTCCTCTTTTGTTGCCACTCAAGCCCAACAATCTTGTTTTTTACAAGGGGCCAACGGTCAAAATATTGATCTCGGTCATCTTTGTGGGGGTTCTGGTTCTTCTCGACCCTCTGCTTCCCCTAAAGCTGGCGTATTCACCGTTCCTATCAAACGTAGAGATTCTGGTATTCCCGTAGTAGATGTTACGTTTAATGGGCGACATACCTTTGAAATGTTGTTTGATACTGGAGCCAGTGGTATTACCATTAGTACAGATATGGCTGATTCGATGGGATTAAAAGCCCAAGGAGGGGCATTTTCCCAAACTGCCGGTGGCGTGGTTCCCATTGGTTTGAGTACAGTATCTTCGGTCAAAGCGGGAGAACTCACCTCTTCTAATCTACAAGTGGCCATTAACCCGACCTTACCCATTGGACTCTTAGGACAAACCTTTTATGGTCATTATGACGTAGTAATTAAACAAGATATTATTGAACTCAGAACCAGATAGGGTAACGATAAGATAACTAAGAGTTTATAGTAATAGAGGAATGGGGTGATGGGTTAACAAGTCAAAAGTAATCATGAAATTTTTTTTTTGAACTGCGAACTCTGACCCCCTAACTCCGAAATCATCTTTATGGGAATAAACAATTAAGGAATGCTATATCTCAAAGATATCATGTATCATCCTCCTGCAACCGTTGACCCTATTTTGAAAGCGACCAATTTAGAATTAGGTTCCCAAGAATTAGGACTGGTGGTCGGACCGAGTGGTTCAGGAAAAACAACATTATTAGAAATTTTAGCCGGGTTAGCCCAACCAACAAAAGGGCATATTTTTTGGCGTGATCAAGAATTAACGTTTTTAGAGTTACAACAACTTTGTGGCCTCGTTTTTCAGTTTCCTGAACGACATTTTTGCGGGAGTAATATCTTGGAAGAATTACGCTTAGGCCACCCAGAAATTACCACAGAAAACATTTATAATGCTTTAGCAGAAGTTGGCTTACAAGATATCCCGTTTAATACCTCTCCCCATCGATTAAGTGGAGGACAACAACGACGCTTAGCTTTAGCTGTTCAATTAATTCGTCAACCTAACTTATTATTATTAGATGAACCGACCGCCGGTTTAGATTGGTCAATGCGCCAACAATTAGCTAAGCTTTTATCTAAATTAAAACAACATTGGACATTATTAATTGTTTCCCATGACCCGGATGAATTACTGTCAATTTCTGATCGCTGTTGGAAAATTAATAAGGGAGAATTAGCCTTAGTTAACTAAAGAATTTAAGCTACTCTTTTTCTAAGTTCAATTTGCCGAGAATTATCTTTTAATTCAATCCATCCTAAATCTTTTAAACGATGCACTAAATTAGAAATTGTTACCCCTAATTCGTCAGCAATAGTATACAGTTCTTTCCACTGTTGTAAATTTCGGTTGTGACAAATTTCTTTGAGTTTAAAGCGAGGCATCAATAAACAACTAGCAAAATATTGCGCTTGCCATTCAATTCCACTTAAGTTAACTTCATTACGACACAATAAAGGGTCAACTTTTATCATAGATGTATCCCCCGATAAACACTGCTTAACCCTATTTTGATCAATATGTAACACCCAATGTCCGATTTCATGGGCAATGGTAGATTCTCCAAAACCTCCCCTTAATTCTGGAATTAATTCGTTAATTTCAATTAGCTTTTCTAGGGGTAAAATTCTCGCAGCAATCACTCCTTTTTCATCATCGGGAATACTATCCCAAACCACATCTAATCCTAAAAATTCAGCAATTCGACTGGCATCAATGGGGAATTTTAACTGATAGTTTGGGGTATTTTCTATCTGCTGTAAAATTTGAATGGTTTCTTTTTCAATGCTTTTTTTAGGAATAAAACGAAAGGGCTTGAATATTTGCATGGTTTATCCCTCCTTCTCTTCTTGTATCGCTTGATTAAAGATTTTTTCTGCAAATTTGGGATTTTCTTTCATTCTTCTAAACAAAGTGGGCATACTCTTATAGTGTTCCCGCAAAAAGTCCTCATTGTCTTCTGGGAGTTTCCCCGCTAAAAAAATTAACTCGTCTGCATCCAAATCTAGATAAGTAGCTAAGTCCCGAATAATCTCTTCTTTCGGGGAATATTTAGCCCTATCGTTCTCTAACTTGGATAAATAAGTAAAATCTATCTCTAGCTTTTCAGCTAACTCCCTTTGACTATATCCTTTGTTTTTACGCCTTTGACGTATCACTTGACCAAAACTTTGACTCACGGTTTCTCCTGGGTAACTTTTTTCTCAATCGGACTTGACTAAAAAATCAATATTAGTTTACCATAGCAGTGTTGACTAAAAAATCAACTTTTGAATCAAGTGCAGACAGTCTAGGGAAACCCATGAGATAGGTTGCTCAATTTTCCAGCATTTCACACTAAAAAAATAAGATTATGACGCAAGAAACTTTAACTGTAACAAAAGAGCAAATTTTGTCTAATTTTACCCAATTTTTAGATAAATATCATCAACAAGAATCGAATGTTGTCACTAAAGAAGAGGAACTAGACAAGGAAAAAAATAAGCAATTACTAGAAAAAGCAGCCGAATATACCGTTAATAATATTGTTAACAGTATGGCTTCTCTACAATTAGATTTTGGACAGATTATTCAAGATTTATCCCAGAATTTAACCACGGAATCTACTAAATTAGATGAACTTAAAAAAGCCATTACCGTTAAAAAAGAACAACTCGAAAAATTACGCCAAGTTAGATTAGTTGCCGATGCCCTGTATATTTTAAGACAAGAGTATCAAGAGAAATTAAGACGATTACAAGAAGAAAGTAATCAACAAAAAGAGAACTTAGAAAAAGAGCAAGAAAAAGCAAGAAATTCTTGGGAACAAGAACAACAAGAATTTAGTATAAGAACTGAAGAAGAAGCTGAATTAATTAACAAACAACGAGAACAAGAAACAGCTAATTATCAATACGAAACTCAACGACTGAGAAAAGTTGAACAAGATGAGTATGAAGAGAAAAAACGTCAACAAGAAAGAGAATTACAATTGCTTAACATAGCTAAAGAAAAGGCATGGAAAGAACGAGAAAACCTATTAAATCAACAATCACAAGAATTTGAAGAAAATAAACAAAAAATAGATGGATTAGAGACAAAAGTAAAAGAAGAATATAACAAAGCCAAAGGAGAAGCTATTAAATCTGCTGATAGAGACGCACAGGTTAAGATTGACTTATTGGAAAAAGAATGGGAATTAAGCAAACAAGGATATGAACTAAAAATCCAAGCGTTAGAAACAAAAATAACCAAAAATCAGGAACAAATTACAGAATTAAACACTCAACTGCAAAACACAACCAATCAAGCACAAAACTTAGCCTTACGAGCATTTCAAGGCAACAACTAAACTATCCAACTAATCAAAAGTAAAAGGTGTAATCATGGCACAAAAAATCAATTCTAAAAATACAAAAGCTCAAATTTTAGAAGCTTATGAAGAACTAATGCAAGAGAAATCAGCATTAGAAAGTCAAGTCAAACAACAAACAAAAACATCCCAGGTTACTCAAACTATTGTACCCAATGATCAAACGTCTAATTTTGCTAAGGAAAAAGTTATGACAGCAGCAAATACCGTATTCAATAATAATATTACTTTGACCCTTCAAAGTTTAGAAAAAGTACAAAATAGTTTTGGTAGTGCAGTTAGTCATTTATCAGAACAATTAATAACAGAAGCTTCCCTGTTAGCAGAACTCAATAAAATTGCCACAGAAGAACTAGCCGAATTAGAAGAATTACATGATATAGAAACCATTGAAGATGATACATTATCTAATTTAATTGAAGCCTATAAAAATACAGCTAAAACTAACGAAGAAGAACTAACCAAACAACAAGAAACCTTAGTTAAAGAATTAGAAGAAAGACAAAAAACTTGGTATAAAGAAAAACAAAATCATAATCGAGAAATTCGAGAAAGAGATCAAGAATATTTGACCAATAAAAAACGAGATGAAGAACAGTATATGTATAACTTACAATTAGAAAGACAACTCGATAAAGAACAATATGAAGCCCAAAAAGAAAGTTTGTATCAAGACTTAAAAGAAGCGAAAGAAACGCAAGAGAAACAATGGAAAGAAAGAGAAGATGGTATTGCAAAACAGGAAAAAGAACAGGAAGAAGCAAAAGTGAAAGTTAAAGAATTAGAACAAGAATTAGAAGATAAAATCAAACAAGGTAAAGAAGAAGGTAAAGGAATAGGACACTATCAAGCTAAAATTAAATCCGACTTGAGAATGAAAGAAATAGAGGGAGAAAAGCAGAACTTTCAATTAAGAATTGCTGCCTTAGAAGAAACCATTAAAAACCAAGAAATGCGTCAACAAAGTCTTTCTCAACAATTAGAAGCTTCCCTGAAACAAGTACAAGATTTAGCCGTTAAAGCCATTGAAGGAACCTCAAATCGAAATTCCTTTGAAGCCATGAAAGAAATAGCAATGGAACAAGCTAAAAATCAACAAAAAAATAAATAAGATTTAGGGTGGGCAAATATTTAAAAGATGCCATAAGATAAGAAAAAATAACTTATGTTGCCCACCTTTTCAGTAAAATTAATCATATTAAACGGCAAAACCAGTCTGTAAAAGTTCAAAAGAACCGATGTAATGAGGGGTTTCCTGTATCTGTAACTTTAGTAAATTCGGTTTAATAGTTTGGGGTTCTAAGTGAGTTCCAATCACTTGCGTTTCGGTAAATTTCGCGTTAGTAAAATCAGCATCTTCAATAATCGCATTGGTTAAATCAGCCCCTTCTAAATCTGCATCTTTTAAATTTGCCCCTTGCAGATTTGCCCCTCGTAAATTAGTGTGACGTAACTTAGCCCCTTCAAGATTAGCCCCTTGTAATTTAGCCCCTTGAAGACTACTATAGCCGAGTCGAGATTTCTCTAGATTGACTCCTTCTAAATCAGCGTAACTTAAATCAACTTCTTTGATAAACGTATGACTTAAATTAGTTCCAAAAAAGGACGCTTGTTGTAAATTAGCACAACTTAAACGGGCTTCAGATAGATTAGCCCAATTAAAGTTAACACCAGTTAAATTGGCTTCTCTGAGGTTGATTTTCTGAAGATTTGCCCCACAACAATTGGAGTATGATAAATCAGCAGCCCGTAAATTGGTATAAGATAAATTAGCCCCACTTAATTTGGCCTTAATTAAAATAGATTTAACCATGAATGCCCCAGTTAAATCGGCTTTGGTTAAATCGGTTTCAATCAGTTGAGATTGACTCATTTTAACGTAAGTTAAATCAGCCCAATTTAAACTCGCTTTGCTTAAATTAGATTTGGTTAAAAACCCGCGACTGAGGTTAATTCCCATTAAGTTTGATTTCGTTAAATCTACAGAAATTAACATAACTCTCGATAAATCGATTCCGCTTAAATCGAGTTCTGAGAATTGGCGATGGCCTTGTTCATATTGTCGTAGTAGGTGACTAATATTCATAGTAGGATTAGACACACTCAAAGATGGTAAATTGATAAATCGCAGTAAATGGATTTGTTTTCTAGTCAATATAAACAAGATTTTATCTCAATAAGAAAGCACCAATTTACTGCTGTTTATTATCCTGAGGTAACAGGAGTAAAGTGTTCGTATGTCTCATTTTACTCCCAAGAAAACGTAATTGGGGTTATTAACTCCAATTTTTAAAAAAACTTATTTATTGTTTAATTTTACTCACATTATTTTGTAAAGTATTTTATCTAATTCTCTGTATAAATACCTAAGTTATAAATAATGTTTATTTTGTTACTGAAATTTTACTGACCTTGTCTACTTTTTTGCAATGTTTTTGCTGAGAGTTTTGCTAATATCTTCTCATAATTGAATCATCCTCTGGGTTGAAAACAAGTTAGTCTGAACCAGGCACTAACGAATAAATCTGACCATCCATGAGGATGCGGGTAATGCCTTTTGCTTGTAGATAGCCACAAGTTTTGTAAAGAAGACGGCCATCAGGGACTTTGATCACTCGTTGAGAACGATTAGAAAAACGACGGGCAACCCGATGGTTATCAAAAATGGGTAAGGTTCTTTGTTGTACTTCGTCGACAGGAATTTGACCAAGATGGGCAAATTCTTTTAACGGTTTGGCGATTAATTCAGCCGACCGATCAATAACCAGATAACAGGTTTTGGGGAAAGTGGCCGCGGATAAGGGTAAAACTTGAATATCCCCGGCTGTGGACAGAGACTCATTGTAGTTATCATCGTCGTCCTCATCGTCCTCATCTTCTTCGTCATCCCACTCATCCTCACTATCTTCTACGTCTTCTCCTAGCATTTCTCCCACAGCCAACACATTAACATCTTCTTCTAATTCTTCTGTGTCTTGATCATCATCTGCTTCTGAAGAAACCAAGATAGGGGCTTCTTTTTTAACCGTTATGGGTTTTGGTTTTGAGGTAGATTCTGGGGTTGTAGCCTCAGCAGATTCTATCGTCTCTTGAGTGGGTTGAGAACTAGCTTCAGTGTCTTGAATAACCGATTTTGTCTTTTCAGGGGTGGTTTCTGGGGAGTTTTCTGAGTCGGACTGAATTTTATTGGTTCTCGCTAAACGTTTTTGTTGAATTAAATCTTCATACTCCACATCCGATAGAGTATTCTTCAAAAAACGACTAATGGTCGAACTACTGACCCCGTAGCGGTCAGCTAAGGTAGAGGTAGTTTCTGGCGTTTGACGATAAAGATTAAGAATTTCTTGTTTGTCGTCGCTGGTTAATTTCTTGGGACTCATGGGATTATACCTACCTTTTTGGCAGTTCAACTCTACCTTAACACCTCGAAAGCATCTGCTAAGATTATCCCCAGTAACCTAGAGGTTAACTGAAATTTCTCAACAGGTGGCTAGGACATCAGGATTTAATGGATTGCCTGATCTAGTGTATCGTTAACCGCTAGGTTTCATCCCTTCTTAGTATCAAAAACTTAATGATTATGGCAATGGCAAAGGGGAAACCCGCTTTATTAGTGTTAGCTGACGGAACAACTTTTGAAGGGTTATCCTTCGGGGCGAAAGGAACCACCGTGGGAGAGGTCGTATTTAATACAGGAATGACAGGATATCAAGAAGTTTTGACCGATCCCAGTTATTGTGGTCAAATGGTGACGTTTACTTATCCTGAGTTGGGTAATACTGGGGTTAACGTCGATGATGAAGAATCAGAAAAACCCCAAGTTAAAGGGGTGATCGCCCGTAACATAACTTATCGTCCCAGTAATTGGCGATCAACTGAATCCTTACCGGATTATTTAATTCGTCATAAAATTGTCGGTATTTACGGCATTGATACCAGGGCGTTAACCCGCAAAATTCGGTCTGTGGGGGCGATGAATGGCATTATTTCCACAGAAATTTTGGATAAAAGTGAGTTATTGCGTCAAGTTCAGTCGGCCCCTTCTATGGCCGGGTTAAATTTAGTTAAGGAAGTAACCACCAAAGCGATTTATGAGTGGTCAACCCCCACGGATAATCATTGGGCGTTTAATACGGATAATGGGGAGAGTTCCACAGATAGTTTAACAGTTGTGGCCATCGATTTTGGGGTAAAACGTAATATTTTACGGCGTTTGGCTAGTTATGGCTGTAAAATTATAGTGGTTCCTGCTGATACCCCTCCTGAAGAGATTTTAAAGTATAATCCTGACGGTATTTTCTTGTCTAATGGACCGGGTGATCCCTCGGCTGTGACAGAGGGAGTAAGTACGGTTAAGGCTTTAATTGAACAAGGAAAACCCACCTTTGGCATTTGTATGGGCCACCAAATTTTAGGGTTATCGTTGGGGGCCGAAACCTTTAAGTTAAAGTTTGGTCATCGGGGTTTAAATCAACCTTGCGGACTGCAACAAAAGGTAGAAATTACCAGTCAGAATCATGGGTTTGCGGTAACGGAAAAATCCTTAGACGCAGAGGTAGAAATTACTCATCTGAACTTGAACGATCGCACCGTAGCTGGTTTATCCCATAAAACCTTACCTTTCTTCTCCGTACAATACCATCCTGAAGCGAGTCCCGGACCCCACGATGCGGACTATCTCTTTGAGAAGTTTGTCACGATGATGAAAGAGAATAAGGGGAAATGATTCAAATGCTAGTTTCCAATACAGAGGTTATCTCTTTGAGGCAGAAGGCAGACGAGCGACCCCGCGTCGTCTTACGGCGCAAGGGAACGCGCGAGGAAGGCAGGAGGCAGATGTTAAATCTAGTTCCCTGTTACCTTAAATAATGAGTGAAACCCTTGCCTTAACAGTTCGTATGTGTAATGAACTGTTAACCAGCTTATGTCAATTATTAGCCCTCTTTGTCATTTTTGTTGGCATTATGAGGGCGTTGATTATTTTTCTCAAAGATTTATTGTTTAAACCGCAAACAACAGAAGCATTTCAACGCAGTCGTTTGGCCATGGGTTATTCGTTTTCTTTGGGGTTAAGCTTTTTGGTGGGGGCAAGTATTTTGAAGACGATGATCTCTAGTCGTTGGGATGATCTGGCCAGATTAATTCTTATTATTGCCGTACGTACAATTCTTAATTATCTCCTCACACAAACCATCGCATCTTCTGATCAAAAAGAATCATTTTCAGTCTCAAATAATCACAATTCATAAAAAAGCTACCAAGATCAAAGATGCAGCAACTTCATAAAAAGTAAGGGAACGGGTAATACAAAGTCCTGGTAATTTTTTCATTTTTTTCACTTCACTTTGGGTCAAGAATAAATTGATGTTTGAGAAGAAAAAGAGGAGAGGTGATATTAGAAGTTAGAAGTCAGAAGTTAGAAGTCAGAAGTTAAACTAGGTATGTATCTAGGTTTAACGAAAAGCGACTATCTTAAACTATGTTTCGACTATAATTTCACTATCACCAACGCCAACTCCTCTCTCAAAACAATGACCCCTCACACCTACTCATCTGTTTAAAACGCTTTGAAAAAACAGAAGATAGATGTCGGACAAAGGCAGTAGGTTGATGTTTGCTTGTGACTGCGTTTTGCCTTCAATCTTAGTTTAGCAGGTTAATAATAATACTTCAGTCCCAAAAAAAAGAGAAATTTACGAATTAATGAAGAGAAGATTATGTTAATAAAGTAGAAAATTAGGGAAATAAAGGTAAATTTTAATATCTATTAGTCTAATTATACATGATTTTTGTATAAAAAGATACTGGTACTATTATGGTTTCGTATAAATTGTAACAATTTATATGAGTACAAAAATTACTTAAGACATTTTTCATATCTTTTACATCGAGCGTAGTCGAGATGTTATTCTGTCATTCCGAGGAACGAGGAATCTCCTTAACATACTAACCACAATACTGAGTGCTATAGTTTAGATATTTACATGACGACGATTAAACTTAAGATCACGGTTTATTCAGAATAGTTTAAAAATTCATACTTCTTATTATATTATCTTATTAGACTCTTCTATAATTAATTTTAATACGCTAATTACTAGAGATAATGTAAGCAATTATAATGAATTTAGGCGACTTATTCAAACAGGTTTTTTCAACTCTAGAGAAGTCTCAAATTTCAAATATTTTGGATTTCGTACCAAAAGGGGTTGAATTTGGTAAGTGGTTTTATGAAGAAGCTCAAAAAAATCCAGCGTTTAATAAACTATTACAAGAATTCAACCTCGATCCTATTGTCATTACTAATAAATTTGAAACAGTCTATACTTATACTTTAATAAAATATGCTAGGGAACACGAAACAGAAAAAGATAAATACAAACCAATTTTAAACTTATTGGGAAAACATGATATTAAAAGACATTTTTGGAGTGCATATAAGCAAGATACTCCATTTAAGTTTTGGAGAGAAGTAGAAAAATTTCTTACTCAAGAACAACAAACTGAGTTAAAATCAGAGATTAAAAAAACTCATCTTCAGCTTGAATATGTACTTAAAGAATTTGGAGAAATTTTTATTAATTATGCTAAGCTCGTTAAAGAAGAGGAAAATCAGTTCACTATAGAAAATGGTTCTTATCCTAAATGGAATTTAGAATTTATTAATAGAGATTTTAAAGCATTAATTCAAAAGAAAACAGAATTATTTTCAGGACGTGATTTTGTTTTCCAGGAGTTTGAGGAATTTAAACATAATAATAAAAATGGTTATTTTATTCTAATTGGTAGTGCGGGGACTGGAAAAACGGTAATTGCTGCTAAATATGTTAAGGATTATAAATGTATCTGTCATTTTAATGACTTGGCACAACTGGATAACTCTCCTGAAAAGTTTTTGAAAAATATTCATAAGTCTTTAATTGAACGTTATTCTCTCCAAAATTCAGAAGAAGATACGTTAGAATCAGTTCTTCAGAAAGCAAGTGAAGAATTAGAGAAAAATGAACAATTAGTGATTGTTATAGATGCTTTAGATGAAGTTGAACAGAGCAGTAGAGGTAATACATTTAGTTTACCTTCATACCCTCCTAACGGCGTATTTTTTTTCTTAACGAGAAGACCTTTTAATAATGAGGATAAAAAGGTAAAAGAGTTCCCTTTTTTGGTTTCTGCAACGAATACGGAACTTAACTTAGTCGAATATGAAAAAGAAAATAGGGATGATGTTGAAAAATATATTAATGAATATCTAAAAATCGATCAAGATAAACATGAAAATAAAATACGAATATGGCTTAAAAAACAAAAAATTTTTGAATCAGAGTTTCGGGAAGAATTAGCAAAAAAAAGTGAGAATAATTTCATGTATTTGTCTTATATTCTTCCTGCGATCGCTAATGGTAAATATGATGATCTTAATATGAAGGATCTCCCAGAAGGACTAAAAGCTTATTATAATCAACAATGGGGGAGAATGAAGATGGAAGATAAACATCAAGAAATTGAAATATTTGTTCTCTTTATCTTAATTCATAATAAAATATCTCCAACAGTTAAACTGATTTGTGAGATTATTCGCAAGAAAGAAGAGTTTAAAAATATTCAGGAGTCAAGGATAGAAAAAATATTAACTAATTGGTCAGGATATCTAAAAATAGAAGAAGAAGAAAAAAGGTATAAAATTTATCACGCTAGTTTTGTCGATTTTTTAAATGAAAGAAAAGAGCTTGATAGGAATGAAGAAATTTTTCAAGAAATTATTGAGATTATGAATCAATGGACGTATCGAAATCAAGAAATTATAAATGCCATTGAATCTAGTTGATATTAACCTCCTAAATGAGCTTAGCTAAATTAATGAAAAAACATCAAAATTAAGGGATGCAAAAATGGGAAAATTTACTAAAATTTATAGCAATCATTCTGTCGAGTTAGAAAATTTTTTGGCTAACTTACATAGTCTTATCATTAGTTCAGATCCAGACGATCAAAAAATTTACTATAAGCTATTAACAACATTTGATTTTTTAGAAGATAAAATAAATCATCCTAAGTTTGGATTAGGATCGTTAATTAAAGATTATGATTTAATTAACGATTTAGAAACAAAGAAGATTCTTAATTCTGGACAGATTGATCTACTAAGACTAATTCAACGAACGTTAAAATTATCTTCACATGGGTTAAATAAAGACCCGAATCAATTAGTTGGACAATTATGGGGAAGATTACAGGGTTTAAACAATCCAGATATTGAGAAATTATTGAAGGATGCAAAAGATAGTAATAGTAAACATTTTCGCTTACGTCCCCTAACTGCAAGTTTAACCTCCCCTGAGAGTCCTCTAATTTGTAACTTAACAGGTCATCAAAGAACAGTCACAGCAGTAGTTATTACTCCCGATGGGAAAAAAGCTGTTTCTGCTTCTGTGGATGCAAAGTTGAAATTATGGGACTTAGAAATAGGTAAAGAAGTTGGCTCTCCCGACAGTGTGGGGTAAAAAGTATAATAGACTACATACCTAAAATGGTGGGTTATGGCGCAGACCATAAGTTATTGTGTTTTCATGAAAATCAACCCTGCGCCTAACCCACCGTACGAGGTATAGCTTTTTC
>JASJDN010000173.1 GCA_030065205.1 Crocosphaera sp. | reverse complement strand
GATTATCTCCATAAATATCTAAATTTTCGATTATGATGTTGAATGGTCGGTGGGTTACGACAGAGTTATATTCCTGTGATAGCCTGAATTATAGCCGTTTAACCCACCCTACTGTGATGCTAAGGTAAATAGTGCGATCGCCGGTAGGTTGGTTTGAGGGGACGAAACTCAACAAATATAATCCTTAGCTCTTATCGGCAGCGTTAATGAAATGTAACGAACGGAATTAATGGCTTGTTTGACTGAAAATTTATCAAATTACTCCATAAAAACCCTTAAGTGTATCTGCATGATCCTGTCCCTAACACACCCTACTCAGCTAAAATAATGTAATAGGAATTTGAGCGTCTCCCTCACTCGCTGCAAAAATAGCCAGCAGTGCGATACGCCCGTCAGTTGGGTTGAGCAACGAAACCCAACAAAGATAATCCGAAGATTCATATCAATAGCTTTAACCCCAAATTGTCGGTAAAACTCTCCATTGCCAATTCTACGTTCTAAATCAATGACCACTCCCCGCGATCGCCTTTATCAACTTCTCCCCGCCATTTATCGGTTGCGAGATGCAGCCGAAGGAGAACCCCTACGCGCTTTATTAGGGGTCATCGAAACCGAATTAGACATTATTGAGAACGATATTGGCAATCTTTACGATAACTGGTTCGTTGAAACTTGCGACGACTGGATGGTGCCTTATATTGCCGATCTGCTGGATGTTAGAGAAATCTATAGCCAAACCCTCGATGGTTCAGAGCCAAAAAGTTACGGACAACGAGAGTGGCGTGCTTTAGTGGCCAATACCCTCGCGTATAGAAGACGAAAAGGAACAACACCGGTGCTTGAACAGTTAGCTAAAGACGTGACCGGATGGCGATCGCGGGCGGTGGAGTTGGGTCGCTTGGTGTTGACCAGTCAAAACCTCAATCACGTTGTCACTGAGAATACCTTAGTTAATTTACGGGCCGATAACTATGTGCAAACCCTCGGTACCCCCTTTGAGTCCCAAGCTGCTTATTCCGTCGATATTCGTTCTCCCAGTAACGGGGGTTGTTATAACATTGCTCATATTGGTTTGTTCGTCTGGCGGTTGCAAAGCTATCCCCTCGAAAAAATTAGCCCCCGAAAAATTGCAGACGATCGCTATACGTTTAACCCCCTAGGTTACGACGATATTCCTCTATTTAACCGACCCCAAACAGAAACTGATATTGCTACCCTAGCGCAAGAGATCAATGTACCTGGTCCTTTATCTATTCTCCCTTTAGCTAAGGAACTCAGACAACGACGACAGTTACTTTGGCAAGGAAAGTATCCCGAAGGGGTTCGTTATTTTGATAGTGATCCCATCTTCGAGATTTTTATCAACGGTCAAACCGATCCCATTGCTCCAGAAACCATCTTGATCTGTTCTCTAGACCAAGAAAAAACCTGGAAAATGCCCGATCTTCAAAGCGATCGCCTTCCAGGAGATCCCCTCGTCCCTACCCCAGTGGTTGCAGTTGATCCGACTTTGGGCCGCATTAAATTTCTTGATTCCCCTTTTCCCCAACAAGTCGAAGTTAGTTACGCCTATGGGTTTAGTGATGATCTCGGTGGGGGACCTTATTCTCGTCAACTCCCTGATGACGACTCTATATCTGAAGTAGAACAACTTAATCCTGTCGCTGACAACCCCCTCGCTGTGGCCATTGAAACCTGGAACCAAAAAGCACAAGCTTGGCTAGGCATACAAAACAAGACCAATATTCCCCTTATTAATCTTGAAATTGGTAGAAGTGGTATTACTCAGCCTGACTTTGAACGACCCACCTTTTCCCCCGGTGTGATTAAGGGACTGTCTGTCATTAGGGATAGACGTAATCAGCAAATTATCGTCACTCCCGGTCAAGCGATCGATGGTTTTGGACGAATAATTACCCTTAGGAAAGAGGAAACCATTAAATTAGATCCTCGGTTCTATAACATCGATGATTATCCTGGAAATACTGGTTTTTTAGTCATTTTTTATCAACCTGATCCACAAAAGCGTTCTATTGAATTTGTTCCTGAAACGGCGATCGATTCTTCAGAGAGTTATTATGTTCCTCGGAGCCAATTAACCAAGATCCATTCTTTGGAAGGTTATTGTATTCCTCTGGCCCGGTTAAGCATTGATTCAAGGTTTCAACTCCTCGACGAACCTGAAAAGGTTGCACCAGGATTTAAACCGGGAATTGTTTGGGGTTTTGAGGTGAAGATGATTCCCCACAAACTCGAAGCAATGGTAACTCCAGGGTTAGCGATTGATAAAACGGGCAGAAAAATGGCTCTGACTCAGAGTTTAACGCTAAATTTTGAACCCTATTTAGGTAATAAGGATAATCTCTCTCTTATCCTCTTACAAATTAATACCTTTCTCACCAGTCGATGGGAGATCGAATTAGTTGATCCCAATGACATTGAAGACATTGAAAAAGATAATCGTCGCTATTATATTGAGTTGGCTCAATTTAACCTCATTCCTTCCCCGGAAATCAAGGTTCACAAGCTGCAAAATTCGGCTCACGTAACAGTTGAAGGATTAGAAATAACCCGTCTTGATTCTAAACGGGCGATCGTTGAAATTAGTTCAGGAAAGGTTACAATAACTCCAGAAAAACCGACTGATGCTTCAGAAAGGGAAGTTGAATCAGAAGCAAGAGAAATTACCATAGAAACCTCCTGCCAACTGGACTTAAGTAACTACCCCGATCAAACCTTAACCCTATTTATTTCCTCAGAAACAGAACAAAGTCTTCCCTTAATTTTTGTGGGTGAACCATCTCCTTATATCGCTATTGTTCCCAATATTATTCATAGCGATCGCATCTATACAGACATCTATACAGAGACGATTTTGATTCAAGATAGTCACACCTATGAAGGGGACTATGAGATTCTCATTCCTGAGAAAACCCAACTCACTATTATTGCCAACAATGGCCAGCGTCCTCATTTACAAGGTAACGTTTATATTCGAGGAACTGCCAAAGGAGAAGACCATCAAGCCGGAAAACTTCGTTTCGAGGGTCTTTTAATTGAAGGGAATATGATTGTGCGATCGGGCAATTTAGGCGGTTTACAGATTCGTCATTGTACCTTAGTTCCCGCTAAGAGTCAGTTAAAGGTGCAATCCAGATTCCAATTATTTCAAGAACCAGAAGAAAATCAAACCGACCCCTTCAGTCTCATCGGTTTCGTCATCTATTTCCTCACTTTTGCTTATCAGTGGATTTGTAATTATTTGGGAGACAAAAATCATCATTCTCCATCCACTTTTTCAGAGATTTTTCAACTTTATTGTCAACAATTACAATCCATGTTTACCCTCATGGAACAAACTTTTTTAGGAGAGGGAAGAATAAGAGACAATGATGAATTAGAATTTGATAGCTGTTTATCACAGTTTTCAAGGAATGAACATGATAATATTTATTTAGAAATCTTTATAGAACGGAGTATTTGTGGAGCGATTTTCTTGGCAGAGACTGTACCAAAATTAACCATTCAAAATAGTATTATTGATCATAAAAATTTCAGAGATAAAAGTGAACCTGAAACCAGTGGAATTTCTCTTTTAGCTGAAGGAGTTGATAGTAATATTGATAATAGCACCCTATTAGGAACCACGACAGTTAAAACCATAAAAGCGAGTAATAGTATTTTTAATCAAACCTTAAAAGTTCTTAGAAAACAAACAGGATGTATTCGTTTTTCTTATGTTAGTGCAACCTCTGACACACCTCTACGTTATCGATGCCAACCAGACCTTACGTTTAAGGAACAATTAGACTTCGATAATTTACCTCAAAAAATTACTTGTTTAGGGATTGGCAAAAAATTAGGCATCGGAACGATTTATAATGATCCTCAAAATAGTAAGAAAATTATTGGCAATGAAACTGTTTTTACCACCGAACTAAAAGAAGGATATGAAATAATTATTCTGAAAAATAATCAAACTAATCAAAAAGAAATTAGAATGATTGATAATATAGAAAATGAAACTAATTTAACCATTAATCAACCCCTGGATTCTTCAATCAATGAAGAAAATGCAGCTAAGTTTGAAATTCCCTTTATCTTCGCTGGAACCTTAGGTAATGGACTGTTTAATTCTTTTAATCAAGGAAAGCAATGGAATAATATTAGTGGAAATCTTCCTGATTTTTATATCACAGCCATAATTGCCTATACTCAAGACGACATAACAACTCTATTTGTTGGAACAGTAGAGGGTAAAATATACCAGTCTCAAGTTAATAATAATGTAGACTGGAAAGAAAATATTTTAGAAGGAAATAATACCCCTATTTCTGCCCTATTAACCCATCAACAAAATATATGGGCAGCTACGGTTGGTCAAGGAGTTTGGACCTATACTGACCATAAACAGAATGACAATAAAGTAGAAAAGAAATGGCAACCCATAACAGAAGGATTGAATGATCTAAATGTTACCAGTTTAGCCATTAATGCTCAAGGACAACTATTAGCAGGAACTCAAGGCAATGGAGTTTTTATCTATGTTAATGACGAAAACAACAAAACCTGGATGCCATTGAATAAAGGATTGCTAGACTTATCTATTACTGTTTTAATCGTTAATGCTCAAAAACAGCTATGGGCTGGGACTCAAAAAGGAGGTGTATTTTACTACGATAATAATAATCGGAAGTGGGTGGAAATGAATGAAAACTTAACCCATCTAAACATTACAGCAATGGTTGCATCTCAAATAAAAAGTAGTCTTTCTATTCAAGATAAGATTGTTACTGGACAGAATACCTTTTTTACAAAAGAAGGACTGCAACCAGGAGACCGATTCCCTCAAGACGGAGAAGAATTAGGCACTATTACTCAAATAGAATCTGACACAAAACTTAGTTTACAAACAGGAATTCAAGAAGATATAATAAATCAAGAATATAGAAATTATGAGTTAATTTTTGCTGCAACTGATGATGGCAAACTATTTCGATATATTCAAGGTGTCACGGCTTGGGAAAAACTAAATTTGGATCTCCAAGGAACCGCAATTACTGTCTTAAACAAAGTACATGAAAACGGAGGAAACTTATTTTTAGGAACAGCAGCCGGTGATATTATGTACTCTCAAGATAATGGCCAAAATTGGTTTTCTGTTAATCAGGGACTGACCAATGTAGAGCAGAAGCTGACAATAATGGCCAGTTTACAACCCAATTTTACCTCTTCATTTTATGGTGATCCCGGTTATGGTCAACTTAGTCAAAGCTGTGCGATACAAATCCGAAATGGTGGAGAAGATGGGGCAGAAATGGGTGCATTTTATTCTCTCAAACAACCCCAAAAAGAACAAAATTTGCAAGCCAATCTTAAAGAATATTTACCTTTTGGCTTACAAGTAGGAACTTTCTATATTACTTAATAGACTAACAATGAAAGGCGACATCACCCGACTAACATTTGACCCTAAAAAGCACTATACCAGCGTTCGTATGCAGCAGGGACGCTTACAATTAGATGCTGATTGGAATGAACAAGTTGACATTGACAATCATCTACGACGCGCACAAATCTTAGCATCTTTGGGTTCTGAGAATGGAGTTCCTATTTACAACCCAGAAACACAAGAAAGTGAATCCAATAGCTTTAAATTAACTATTATTGATCAAGGAAAAGACATACAAATTACACCGGGTCATCTGTATATTAGTGGAACACTATGCGAACTAGAATTAGGAACCCCTTTCGACGCTACCATCAAAGACAGTCAACCAGAAAAACTTCAACTAGAAGTGTCTAGTTTAGTGATTGATGGAAGAGAGATTCAAAAAAATCAATGGTTAGAAGATATAGAAAAAGGGGAACAGTATCAAATCGAAACCGTTGACCGACAAAAACGTACATTAACGTTAATAACCACTGGAAAAACTGACAAAAAAACAATTAAACTACGTCGTTTATCTACTTATACAACCCAACCTGATTATCTTAATCCTCCTACTCGTAATACTTCTAATCCTTCTAATACTAATTTAAAACCAGGATTTTATTTAGCTTATATTGATGTTTGGGAACGTCATATTACCACCATTGAAGATAATTCCCTTCGTGAAATCGCTTTAAATAGTCCCGATACGACTACTCGTACCAAAACCGTTTGGCAATTAAAACTGCTGAATATTCAAGAAGCAGCAGAAAAACAGTTATTAAATTTTGTCAAGCAAATAGAAGTAATAGACAATAAAAAAGAAGCTAAAACTAAACTGATTGATGAGTTAAAAGGATTGATAAAGTCACAGAAACAAATAACAGAAGCAGATTTTAAAAATAAGTTTAATGAGTTGACAAAGACTAACCAACAGAGGAAATTTACAGAATTATTAACTCAGTATAACAATAATGTTAGCCAAGAAGGAGCAGAAAAACTTAGAGACTTTGTCAATGCAATAGAAGTAACAACACAAGATAAAAAAGATGCTAAAAATAAACTTGTTAATGAGTTAGCAAAATTGATAAAGTCACAGGAAAACATAACAGAAGAAAAACGATCATCTTTTGAAAATGAGTTTAATGAATTGACGAAAAGTGATGAACAGAGGAGATTTACAGAATTATTAACTCAGTATAATGATAATGTTAGGCTAGAAAAAGCAGAAAAACTTATAGACTTTGTCAAAAAAATAGAAGTAACAGAAGATAAAAAAGATGCTCACACTAAACTGATTGATGAGTTAAAAGTATTTATAAAGTCACAAAAACAAATAACAGAAGAAAAAAGATCATCTTTTAAAAATAAGTTTAATGAGTTGACAAAGACTGATAAACAGAAGGAATTTACAGAATTATTAACTCAGTATAAAAATAATATTAGCCAAGAAGGAGCAGAAAAACTTAGAGAGTTTGTCAATGAAATAGAAGTAACAACAGAAGATAAAAAAGATGCTAAAAATAAACTTATCGATGAGTTAACAAAATTGATAGAATCACAAGAAAAAATAACAGAAGAAAAACTATCATCTTTTAAAAATAAGTTTAATGAGTTGACAAAGACTAACCAACAGAGGAAATTTACAGAATTATTAACTCAGTATAATGATAATATTAGCCAAGAAAGAGATGAATTAGAAGAAAATAGTGACAAAATTTGGAAAGAATTTGTTGGCAATAATAACAATCGATTTACTGAAGCAAAAATGAATGCTTGTGCGTTACTTTGCGATAATAGTATAACAGGATATCAACGGTTAGAAAATCAATTATATCGCGTCGAAATTCATCAATCAGGAATTATAGGAGATGATACATCACCAACCTTTAAATGGTCACGAGAAAACGGTAGTATTGCCAGTCCCATTGTGGGAAAAATTGAAGGAAATACTATCAATATTCAACCATCTAGTAATGATGCTTGGAGTTCTTCTCAACCTGGACAACAATGGATTGAAATGACCAGTGAAGAACAAGAATTAAAAGGAATTCCAGGAGTATTAGCCCCCATAAATAGGGTGATTTCAGGGACAAAAATTGAGTTTGGTAATCCCACTAATACTAATGGGGAAAATCTGACAAAAGTGAGACGTTGGGATAGTAACGAGATAGAGATTAAATCCCCAGAATGGATAGATTTAGAAGGAGGAATTAAAGTCAAATTTTCTTCAAAATTAGCTTATGAAACAGGAGACTATTGGTTAATTCCAGCTAGAACAGCTACTAACGATATTGAATGGCCGAATGACAACGGAGAACCCGCTAAACCCATACCTCAGTTACCTCGTGGGATTAGACATGATTATGCACGTTTAGGGTTAGTAAAAATCAATGAAGAGGGGGGATTTGAAGGTCCTGAACAAGAAGGTGAAATCTTAGATAAACGTATTATTTTCCCTTCTTTACAAAATAGTTTCGATAAGGTCAATGGAGGTGACATAACAGGTAATGTTACCATTAAGGCCAAACTAGGGGTCACAGGAAAGGTTACTATTACAGACACCTTAGATGTTGATAACAGTACCAATTTAGCCACCCAAAAAGGGAATGTGGCCATTGGGAGTGACTCCCATCAAGCCGAACTAGGGGTCACAGGAAAGGTTACTATTACAGACACCTTAGATGTTGATAACAGTACCAATTTAGCCACCCAAAAAGG
>JASJDN010000172.1 GCA_030065205.1 Crocosphaera sp. | reverse complement strand
GTTTAGTTAACTGTCGTTTCATGTTTGTGATTTTTGACTATTATCTTAATATTTTAGCATAATAAGTCCTGTAGAACCAAATTTTTACCCTCTTAAGGTTTCTGAGGGAAACTGACCAAATAGTTGATGATAATCTTTTGCTAATCTTCCTCGGTGATAAAAGCCAAATTTCTCAGTTATTTCCCTAAGATTACCCTGCTTATCTTTTTCTTGAAGTTCTTGGTGTAGCGCATTGAGACGCAAACGTTGAAAATACTTTTTTGGTGACATTTGATAATAGTCTTTAAAGATATATTCTAAGGTTCTTTGACTAACTTTTAATTCTTGACATAGATCCTGAGTTGTGATAGATGATTTGAGATTACTAAAGTAAAATTCTTCTGCTTTTTTTAAAATCCTACTGCGGTTTATTTGTTGTTTTTTTAGTTTAATTTCTGTTGCTTCTGCTAAAGAAATAATAATAGTTTTAGCGACTTCTTCTTCTAACTTTTGTTTAAGATCGTAATTAATTAATAAAGGATTAATAGAGGAAGAGGACTGAGAAGTAATTTCAAGTAATAATTGATAAATTTGATGGCACAGTCGCCGTATATAGTTAATCTTTTGAGCATCAACTTTTAGGACTTGGGGAATAGATTGCTTATATAGTTGTTTTTTAAATTCTGATAATTCTAAGATTTCGCAGAGATTATCAAGAAATTTTCTCTCAAAATTAATGAAATAATTACTGTCAGATTTCTGTCGAAGTGCAGCCATTTCTTGATGAGAATAAATAATGGTAATTGTATTGTTATTTATCTTATATTTATGGGAGTAAAAATGGCCATAATTAAAGGCAGGAAAACTAAAAATAAAATCATCTAATCCACATCCTTTAAATAAAATACGTGAATTCTGCTGATGTAAACCTAATTTCATATTATTAGTTAAAACCTGGGATATAGAGCAGTTAAAATTTTCATCACCTACGTGAAATACTTCCCCAGCAAACCCTTTCGGAAAACGACTAAATTTTGATAAATCCCAAAAATGATTATGTCTAAAAGTTAGCTTTTTTTCTTCTAAAAGCAAATCAGATTTTTGGTCAAATGCAAACATATCTAAACGGTTAATTAGGTTAGGAAACATATCAGTTTAAGCTAACATAAAAGTAAACTTTTGTAAAGAAAAAAAACTTGCGTTTTTCGGATCGGTTTGAGGAGTTAGGGAATTTATACTGGGGTTGTACTCAAATGACAATGAGTGCAAAATGATTTCTATTCTTTTGTAATTAGGAGAAATAAGAATGTTTAACGTTCAATTTGGAACATTATTGGTAAACAGTGGTGAAACTTCAACTTTCGATTTTTATAGCCCAGTAATGAAAGCAGATGTAGCATTAAAGAGATTTTCTGGTAATAATGTTTCTTGTCAATTAGTTGGGATTTCTGGAGGTCAAGTTAGGGTTACAGCTTCTTCAGATACAAACGAGCCAGTTGAAGTCCTGATTATAGCCGTAACAGATTAGATCCCTGTTGGTTGTGGGGTGGGCAAATTGCTTAAGACAGAAGATGAGGGGACTTGACGATTAATGTTGCCCACCATAATTATCATTCAGGTGGGCAAACCTATCATCAAAGTAAACTTTTGTGAAGAGAAAAAAACTTGCGTTTTTCGGATCAGTTTGGGAGGTAGGGTAGTGTATATTTGCGGTATATACCCAAAATTCAGCCTAGAAATCGGCTTTTTCGGACGAATTAGCCCATTAGGTTGGCAGTATTGCCTTGCACTCTCGATATGGACTCACAGTCATCTCAAAATCACTTTGAGGTGCGCACTGAGTTGTCTGTAAATCTTTGTTTTAGGACGATCCAAATTAATGAATTTGAACCATTGTTTAACCCGTATAGGGAAGTTGGTTGTGGTGTTCACCATGACACTCTCCTTCCTGCTAGGTACGGCTGTCCCCCCTGGGATAGCCCAAGACTTGCCGCTCCCAGACCCTGAGTTTCACGGCACCATCAACGAAACTTGGGTGGACTCAGTGGCAGATGATAGCATTATGCTTACCCCTGGAGAACCCCCTGAAGGAGCCCCCAACGTTGTGCTGATCATGCTCGATGACGTGGGTTTTGGTGCAGCAGAAACCTTTGGCGGGCCAGTCCACACCCCTACCCTCAACAAACTGGCGAAAAAGGGATTAAGCTACAACCGCTTTCATACTACCGCCCTCTGCTCTCCTACCCGTGCTGCCTTGTTAACAGGACGTAATCATCACTCTGCTGCCACTGGTGCTATCACAGACTTTGCAACGGGATACCCTGGTTATACAGGACTGATCCCCCAAAGCACTGCCACGGTTGCCCAAATTTTGCAATCTCACGGTTACAATACAGCTTGGATTGGCAAAAACCACAACTTACCAGCCTCTCAAGGCACTAGCGTCGGTCCATTCACCCGTTGGCCTAATGGGCTTGGCTTTGACTACTTCTACGGTTTCATCGGTGGCGGTGGCGAGACGGACCAATGGTATCCCAGCTTGTTTGAAAACCGCAATCCCATCAATCAACCGTCCTACCCTGACGAAGATGACCTTGACAATAGCTATAACCTAACCAGCGATCTAGCGGATAAGGCCATTACCTGGGTACAAAATCAAAACTCTTTGTCTCCAGACACCCCTTTCTTCCTCTATTTTGCCCCTGGGGCTACCCATGCTCCCCACCAACCCCCTCCTCGTTATACCCAGAAGTACGAAGACGAAGGGATGTTTTTAGAAGGTTGGGATAAGGTACAGAAAAAAATCTGTGCCAACCAGAAAGAAATGGGCATAATTCCTGAGAATACCCAATGTACAGAGCGGGATGACGCTATTCCAGCCTGGGATGACTCTGAACACTTTGATAATAAATACAGGGCATTGATGGCCAAGCAAATGCAAACCTATGCTGGTTACTTGGAATACACAGACGAGCAAGTTGGCCGAGTAATAGACTCCATTGAGGACTTGGGTGAAATAGACAACACCCTAATTATCTATGTTGTTGGTGACAATGGAGGCAGTGCAGAAGGTAGTTTCACTGGCACTTGTAGTGTCTGGGCAACTTATAGCAACCATGATTATACCGAGGAAGAGAATCTAGATTGCAAAGACGAGTGGGGCCATCCCGGAACGTCTCCTCACTATGCCATTGGTTGGGCTTGGGCTATGAATGCTCCCTTCCGTTGGACCAAACAGGTAGCTTCTTACTTTGGTGGCACTCGCAATCCCATGGTGATTTCTTGGCCTGACGGTATCAATCTCAAGGCCAGTGAAGGAGCCAATATACGGGATCAGTTCCTCCATGTTGTTGATGTTACCCCGACAATTTTGGATGTGGTGGGCATCGATCCTCCTTATCAGTTCAATGATATTCTCCAAAAGCCCATGGAAGGGGCCAGCTTTGCCAACACCTTTGAGTCTGATGGCGCAGAGGCAACCCCCCTTCGGGATACCCAGTATTTCGAGATGGTTGGCCATCGCGGGATTTATCACGATGGTTGGATGGCATCGTCGTTCAATCGATACCCCTGGATCAATACCGGAAGTCAGGCAAATAAAAAACTTCGCCCAATGCCAAAGGATAACTGGGAACTGTTTAATCTCGAAGATGATTTTAGCCAGCATGACAATTTATTGGCTAAGAAAAATCTAAAGACATTAACGGAGGAAGAGAAACAGCAATTACAAGATAAATTAGCTGAAATGACGGCTCTGTTCGATAGCGAAGCCAAAAAATACGATGTTTATCCCCTTGACGATCGCTTTAACGATCGCGCACTTCTGGATCGTCCTAGTGTTCTTGGCGATCGCACCGAGTTTGAGTTTTATCCTGGGATGATCTTTCTGCCTGGAGAAGTTGCCCCCGACTTCTCCCTAAAAGACTACACCATTACCGCAGACCTGAATATTACCCATCCGCACCAGGTTAAAGGGGTTATTTTAGCCAATGGAGGAGATGCTTCAGGCTTTAGCCTCTATGTCAATGATGAACACAAGTTGGTCTTTGAGTATAACTATCTCAATCTTGAGCGATCCCAAATCGTTTCTGATCAGAATCTACCCCAGGGGGATACTCAGGTTAAGTTTGTCTTTGATTACGACGACTCATCTTTCGACAACGAAATGTCTGTATGTTTTGAAACATCAGAGGGGACTCTACTTCAAAACACAGAAGACATTCTTGATTCTGTAAAGTCAGGGGATGAGGATATTGATATTCGATCAGTGGGTTGTGGTGGCACTGGTTATCTCTATGTTGATGGTAATCAGGTAGCTTCTGGTCACATTGATAAAACCTATATCAGTACCTTTATGGATTCGTTTGATGTGGGGATGGATATGTGGAGTCCAGTAAGCGAGGAATACGAAGAACAACTACCCTTCGAGTTTACTGGTGGTGAGATTAAGAAGGTGACGATCGATATCGCTCCATCTGAATACGAAATCGCATCCCGAGAGTAACCCTGTTTATCTAAGGACTAAAGTAATGTCTAAACAGGTGAATTTATCCCCTGTTTAGATAACCTCTAGAATCCCTGTCGATTTATCGCAGGGAGTCTCAAAGAAGACCTGCGTTAGATAACCCTAAGATAATTCCTGCTCCTAGAATATGCCCAAAACTAGCGGTTGCCAATAATTCTGGAAGTCCAAATTGTTTCTTGGAAGCTAACTGAGGTAAAGGTAGATCAGGTCCTTGACCAGTTTTTTGAATGGCAAAATAACCGAGGATAAAGCTAAACAGATTCGCTGTAATCATAATCACTCCTACGGATAAATTCCATGAGGTGGTGACCACAGGGGCAGCATCAGCCAGTATCATAATATTTAAGAGCATGAATCAAACTCCTGTTTGAAGGTATGAATGTGAACAAAAGGCATTATAGGGATCTATCTGGGCAAAATTCCACTTTGTTTGAATACTTAACAAGTATAGGGAGTTAGGCAAAATGCGAGTTAAAATTTGTGGCATTACTCAAGCCAAACAAGGACAGGTTATTGCACAATTAGGGGCAACGGCGTTAGGATTTATTTGTGTTGAGCGATCGCCTCGTTACATCAAGGCTCAACAAATTCAAGACATCATCCAACTTTTGCCTACAACCATAGACCGTATAGGGGTTTTTGCTAATGCTAGTGTAACAGACATTGAAGCGGTGGTAACGGTGGCTCAATTAACGGGAATACAACTACACGGGGATGAAACGCCTCAATTTTGCGCTCAAATCAAACAATTATGGCCTGATTTAGAAATTATTAAGGCGTTTAGAATTAAATCCCCAGAGTCTTTATCGGACATTCCTCTCTATGTACAGGTGATTGATACGTTACTGTTGGACGCTTATGATCCTCAACAGTTAGGGGGAACAGGAAAAACGTTAAACTGGGACATTTTAGCCACGTTTAAGCCTGATCGACCTTGGTTTTTGGCGGGAGGGTTAAATCCTAACAATATTTTACAAGCTCTTGACAATTTAGACCCGGATGGCATTGACTTATCCAGTGGGGTTGAGCGATCGCCTGGAGACAAAGATATTAATAAAGTTACTCAATTATTTGAACGATTAAGTCATCATCTTTAATTTTTCTCTTTTGTTACGAAAAGCCTCAAATAATAAATAATTGCTAAGTTGGGTTAACAAACTTCATGTTCATATCTTAAAATTTAATTAAGAAGCAAAATTATTGGGTAAGAATTACTTGTTTGTCAAACGATCTTCTTTTCTCTGAGGTCATCTCTTTCGCCATTTTATCTAATCAATTAAGTAGAGTTGACCAAAGATAATCAGCAACAGTTCCTAGGTCATAATTTTCGGTTTTATTCCTTTATCTAATCAGTTGAGGAATGTTTAGAAGCTGTTGCTTTTCATTCATTGATACCTGTTACATCTCCCTTAAAAACTTTTCTGCAATCTAAGGAATAAAATCATTATGAACGGATTACTTGCTGATGCTAGTACCAGACTAGAAAAAGCCTTAAAATATACATCAATTTCTGATGATGCCAGCGAACGATTAAAACATCCTAAAACCAGTTTAAGTGTTTCTATTCCTGTGAGAATGGACGATGGTTCTTTACGTATTTTTCAAGGGTATCGAGTACGTTATGATGATACCAGAGGACCAGGAAAAGGTGGGGTTCGTTATCATCCAAATGTAACCATGGACGAGGTACAATCTTTAGCCTTTTGGATGACCTTTAAATGTGCTTTATTAAACTTACCCTTTGGGGGGGCTAAAGGGGGAATAACCCTGAATCCTAAAGAACTTTCAAAACAAGAATTAGAACGGCTAAGTCGGGGTTATATTGAAGCCATTGCTGACTTTATTGGCCCTGATATTGATATTCTTGCCCCTGATGTTTATACCAATCAAATGATCATGGGTTGGATGATGGATCAATATAGCATTATTCGGCGAAAAATCAGCCCTGGTGTGGTGACAGGAAAACCCCAAACTATGGGAGGAAGTCAAGGAAGAGATACGGCGACAGGAACCGGTGCTTATTATGTCATTCAAACCATTCTTCCTAAGTTTGAACTGATACCAGAAAAGACAACCGTTGCAGTACAAGGGTTTGGAAAAGCGGGCGCAGTGGTGGCAGAATTATTGGCTAAAGTGGGCTATAAAGTGGTCGCAGTTAGTGATTCTAAAGGAGGAATTTATGCAGAAAAAGGGTTAGATATTCTCAGCATTCGTAACTATAAAAAAGAACATCAAGGAATTGCCGCTATTTACTGTGAAGATACGGTTTGTAATATTGGTGACCATGAAAGTATCACCAATGAGGAGTTATTAGCGTTAGATGTTGATGTTTTAATTCCGGCTGCGTTAGAAAACCAAATAACAGCAGAAAATGCCAATAATATCAGAGCAAAATTTATCTTTGAGGTTGCCAATGGTCCGATTACTTCTGCTGCTGATGCGATTTTAGATAAAAAAGGAATCTATGTGTTTCCTGATATTTTGGTCAATGCGGGAGGGGTAACAGTTAGTTATTTTGAATGGGTGCAAAATCGTAGTGGTTTGTATTGGACAAGAACAGAAGTGAATGAACGCATGAAGGATAAAATGATGAGTGAAGCGGAACAAGTTTGGTCTATTGCACAGCAAGATGGGGTTTCCATGCGAACCGCAGCTTATATTCATGCGTTAAATCGTTTAGGAGACGCATTAGACGCAAAAGGAACAAGAGATTATTATCTCAATGGTTCTACTCATTAATGTCTTCAGACAAACGTAGCTTAACCGATAATTATTCATTAGTCTCCTTATGGTTTATAAGGAGATTTTTAGATTTTTTGAGGTTCTTTGTATACAATGTTAATATGACGATGATCCTACTGATCGAATCTAGTTACGAGAATTATGTCTGATAATTACCCCAATCAATTAAAAACGTCTTCTTGGTTATTTTATGGTTTAATTTTCCCGGTTGTTGTTTTAAATATTATTGTTTTTATTTTTTTTTTCAACAATTTAAAGGTGTTTTTTATTCTTTCACTATAGCGAGTTTTTTGGCTTTATTATTAAATCATCCTATCCAATTCTTAGAAAATAGGTTAGGATTAAGTAAGATTTATGCAATCCTCTTAGTCTTTTTAACCTTCACTTTAATTTTTTCTGTACTTGGTATTATTTTACTTCCTATTATTGTTATTAAATTTTCTGCTTTATTAACTATTTTACCAGACTGGATTCAATCCACTAGCCTTCAAATTAATCAAGTGAGTTATTGGTTCAATAGTAATAATTCCTTGGTTGATAGTCAAACCATTATTAATCGATTAACGGATAGTTTTCAGGATCAACTACAAGGTGTTATTCAAGGGTTTCCTAACTTTGTTTTTGGAACAATTGGTAACTTACTGAGTATTTTTTTAATCGCTGTTTTAACGATCTTTTTCTTATTCTATGGTAACTCTTTCTTGAAAAATTGTTTACATTCTTGGTTTTCTCCTGAAGTTGGATCAGTAATACATAAAACTCTCTACCGAAATTTTAATAGTTATCTTCTCAATCAAGTGGTTTTAAGTAGCTAGGCAGAATTAAATAGAAAACGTTCAGTGTGATATTTTCCTTTTTGAGCGCGAGCTTCGATCCCATCGATAACGGCGATCGCTAAATCATATTCATCTTCAAAAATCCGACCA
>JASJDN010000171.1 GCA_030065205.1 Crocosphaera sp. | reverse complement strand
TGAAAGAGGATTTAGAGCCGTTGGCGGTCGGTGCGCCCGTGAACGTTAAACAAACAGCCCAGTAATGGCGGTCTGGCGGGGGCTATTTTGGTAGTCTAGTTAAGAGTCTATATGGGAATCCCTCGCGCCTCTCGCGACGGGAGGTTCAATGACGGGTCGCCATTCATCCCCATCTTCAGCAAAACGTAGAGAATGAATGACGACATCGGATCAAAATATATTACCGGTGCAGCCGTACTCAATTCAGCAGTGCGCTTCTAGAGATCATTTCCATCCTTTATCTTTTTTGTCAACGCAAAAGTCCTATTTTTTTTGATGATAGGAAAAGAAGCCAACAACAAGAATAAACCGAAGATATTTGAAGATTCAGGAACAGAAGTAACCAGAACAACTTCCCCCTCAGATGGTAAAAATCCTTTGTTGGAAATGTATATCTTATCGTCAGAATTGATCGTGATACCAGTAGGAAAAAGGAGTCCATCGCTCACAATGGTTTTGCGCTTTCCGTTAGGTCTTATTTTGATGAGAGCGCCTGCAGGTGATGGAGTTTTCCATGCCGATTCCACTGAATATTCTAAAACATAGAGATTATTTTTAGAATCAAAGGCGAGATCGATTAGATTTGTAAAGCCATCAGCATAGACTACGGGTTCATTATTGGAGTCAAGGGTGTAGATACGCGCTTCTCCTTCTGGATAAGGAAACCCAGTAAACTCAGTTACATATATCCTTCCGTCGGGGCCCTTTGTAATCCCAGTAGGAACTGATTGCAAATCGATACTAGGTGGTCCATCAGGAAAAGGAAAAATGGGATTATCAAAACGACGACTGCCAAATACACTGTAGGTACTTAAATTACTACCATCAAGTCCTACACTAAGAATATCATTACCCCCAGCTTCAACAATCAAAACATTCCCATTATCAATAAGAAGGGAATAAGGGTTAGTAACGACATCACCGCCATCGGGATTATTGTCTAGTTCATACTGGGCCGCATCAGCAATTCCGGTGAATGAATTGGTTGCAAAGTCAACAGCGAGAAGTTGTCCTAATTCGGGGACATTGACTACTGTATCGCGTAAAGAAGGATCACCAGCAAAACCATTAATAACGAAAGCATTACCCTCGTCATCAAAAACGATATCTTGGGGTCCAGTGGCTTCTACTCCATCTTCTAGTGCTAATGATGGCAGTCCTGTCAGAACCCTCTGCTGCATTCCATTCTCAATTTTCGTTACGGCACCTGTCGGGCCATAACAGAGTTCTGCACCTTGTACGCTAGGGGATGGAACGCACGCACCCATCACCCCTGTTCCAAAGTCTCCTCTTCCTGCTTCCGTAACGTATAACGCTCCATCTGGTCCAAAAATCAAATCTCTAGGATTATCGAGACCTGACGCAACCACTTCTAGGGAAAAAGCTTCTGCTCCTGTTGCTGTAGAAATCACGGCTGCACACAAGGTCAATAGTTGTAAGGAACCAGCCTTTAAGGTTTCATTAATTTTACTGATTAGTGAATGGTTACCGAAAAAAAGTTTGGTCATTTTATTATTCAAATAAAACGGGATATCGCAATGCTAATGCAACCTAAACTTTTCTGGAATATTTTTTAATCATTTTTTAAATTGCTCTAGGATTTTCTAAAATAGTGATTGAGAAAATTATGGTGTCAACTGCTAAAAATTTATGTCCATTAAAATAATCTAAACTTAGTCGTAATTACCCAACAGTTTTCTGACAAGAAATTGTTTCCTGGCAATAACTCAAAATTTTCTATCGTGTCAAGCGATCGCTGTTTTTTCTCAGTCCGTTTAAGTAATTCACGTAAGAGTGACTCACGTAAGACTAACTAAATCTGCGTACAAATGCTGTTGTCTGTATTTCAGTTGTCAAATAATCTGGAAGAAATTAGAAATAATTTTTATTCAAGTCTTCCCTAACCAAAGAAGTAAATACCAAGATAAATTCATCAACTTCTGATGTTTTTAATCCAGTACGAACTTTCAACTTTCAAGACCAATGAATAGCGATCCTGTTTGCAGGATCTTTTGGTCATGCTAAAACCTTTAGTCCAGTCTAGTGTCTCACCCATTAATTATTGTTAAAGGAGCAATTTGATTGTGAACCTATTACCCAAATATATCTCTCGTGCAGAAGTAGAAAAAAATTGTAGTCCTCTACTTAATAAAGGAATCCAAGATTTATTGGCTAAAAATTTTCCACAAGTCGAATCGCAGCTAATTGATAGTATTGCAGAAAAAGAATCAAAAATTATCTTGAAAAGTTTAACAGAAGCGATAGAGGAAATTATTGACAATAAAATCAACAATAGTCGCTCTCGTAAAGTTGGCTGGTAATTAGTTTTTCTAAGAACAATTACCAATATTCTTAGAAAGCCCAAAATGCGTTGTTTTTTAAAAAATGTTATCAGGAAAAAATCTTGAATCTAAGCAACAACGCTTATTCACAAAAGTCCAAACGATAAATGTTTTGAAAAAGCATTTTTTACTGTGCAAATAAATAGTAATTAATCAGAGAAAAAATTGACATGGAAGTTTTTCAAGCTTTTAAAAATCACGAACAAGTTGTCTTTTTCAACGATGAAAAATACAATCTTAAAGCAATAGTTGCAATCCATAATACCTCTCGTGGTCCGGCAATGGGAGCAACACGCTTATTACCCTATAAAAGTGAACAAGATGCCTTAAGAGATGTTTTACGTCTAAGTTACGGGATGACTTACAAAGCTGCTGCAGCTAACCTTGACGTGGGGGGAGGAAAAGCGGTTATTATCGCTGATCCCAAAGATAAAACACCTGATTTGTTGAAAGCTTACGGTCGTTGTATCGACAGTTTAAAGGGACGTTTTATTACTGGTCAAGATATGAACATTTCCCTTGAAGATGTTAATCATATGCGTAGTGAAACGGAATATATTGTGGGAGTTGCACAAGCTAATCCCACGAAATTAACAGCAATGGGTGTTTTGGAGGGAATGAAAGCGTCAGTGGATTTTTTATGGCCAGGAAGAACACTCAAAGGTTTGAAAGTTGCTGTTCAAGGCGTTGGTAATGTAGGGAGCATTGTCTGTAAATACTTAAACCAAGAAGGCGTTGAATTATTTGTTAGCGATCCCAGAACAGAAAAAGCAGAAGAGATGAAATTAAGATACGGAGCAAAGATTGTTTCCCCCAAGGAAATTTTTGAGCTTGATGTCGATATTTTTTCCCCTTGTGCATTAGGTGGAATTTTAAATAGTGAAGTCATTTCTCGTTTCAAAGGATCGATTATTGCTGGTTCAGCCAATAATCAACTTGAAGATGAGCAACGAGATAGCAAGCTGATGGATGCTAAAGGGATTCTTTATTGTCCTGACTATGTCATTAATGCTGGTGGACTAATCGATGTTTATTATGAAAACTTTGGATATGATCAGCAAACAGTTTTTGAGAAAGTTCGTCAGATTTATTCAACTTTGACGGAGATTTTTACCCGAGCTAAAGCTGAACAAAAGACAACGGTGGAAATCGCCAATACTCTAGCCCATGAGAAAATTTTCACCCCTCAAAATAAAGTGAAATTATTACAGTCAGTCTAATAATTTTATCAGCCTTCGGCTGGGAGGCAGAGGGCAGAGGGCAGAAGGCAGGAGGTTGTTCTCGATCATTAGGATATCTCTGTACTATCTGCCTCTGGGCCATTGGGTTTAAAACCCCACCGTCTACACGGTGTCCACAATTTGTTGGGGTTTGAATCCCCATCAAATTGCTCCTCCTGCCCCCTGCCTCCTGCCTCCTGCCTTCTTCAAGGCATTTAGGTTGAAGGGAGAATTTTTGTCTTCCTTCAAACAAATAGCTGATCGATCCTCAAAAAACTATTATGGAAGGAATTTTTCCGATGTTAACAACAACTCAATCCTCCTTACCCAAAGTTAGTCTGGCCGAGATCAACCAGACTCCCATATCTTCATGCTTGGTGGCTCAAGCCGTGGTCAAGATGTTAGAAGAATTAGGTGTTCATTATGCTTTTGGCATTGCAGGAGGAGCGATTGGTCCTTTTTGGGCAGCCTTACAAGACAGTTCTATTAAGTTATTGAACTTTCGTCATGAAAGTGGTGCCGTCTTTGCCGCTATTGAATCTTATCTCGCTAATAATGAGACGGTTGTCGTGTTTACAACCACAGGGCCCGGTCTGACCAATGCCCTGACTGGAATCATGGCTGCTAGATGGGAAGGGGCTAAAGTGATTTTGATCTCCCCTTCAACCTCCTCATCACAGCGAGGTCGGTGGGCGTTTCAAGAAACCAGTCCTTATACCTTCCCTCAATCTGATCTATTTACCTCCGGAAAACTGTTTGAGTTTGCGGCTACCCTGGAGAGTCCCTCTGAATTACTAGAAGTGTCTCGGAGACTTGCTTCAGGGTTAACCCAAACAGGGAACTTTGTGGCTCATCTCAGTCTTCCCATTGCTATCCAGACAACATCCATAGAAACTCCCAATTTTGCCAGTACAAACCAGATTAACCGACCGTCGGTTACAGTGAGTGAGCAAACCATTGCTCAGTGCGCTCAATTGCTATTAGAACAACCCTTTGCAATGTGGGTAGGTTACGGATCTCGCCACGCAGCCGAAGCGATTCGCAGACTGGCCGAACGAACAGGGGCTGCGGTGATGTCTTCTCCCCGTGGTAAAGGCATATTCCCTGAAACTCATGCTCAATTTGTCGGTGTCACTGGTTTTGCTGGACATGATTCTGTTTTTGATTATTTCCAACACCAATGTCCTGAGCGAACATTGGTTTTAGGAACACGTTTAAGTGAGTTTACTTCTTTTTGGAATCCCGCATTAGTCCCCCCCAAAGGATTTATTCATGTTGATATCGACCCCGATGTACCAGGAGTTGCTTATCCTGAGGTGGAAACCCTAGGGATACAATCGGATATTAAAACCTTTGTTGAGGCTTTATTGAAGTATATTCCGGAACCCTTAATTGAAGAGAAAACCATTACCTTACCCAATCCAGAACATCATATCTTTGAACCTAATGTTAAGGGTTGGGTGCGACCTGAAGTTTTGATGAATATGATTCAACAGGTTATTGTTGAAGGAAGTAACGCAATTGTCATTACGGAAGCAGGTAATTCTTTTGCCTGGGGAACCCATTTATTGAGCTTTTCTCAGCCAGGTCGTTATCGAGTTAGCACTGGATTTGGCTCAATGGGTCATGCAACAACAGGTGTTTTAGGAGCAACATTAGCCATACAGGAGACATCCGTTGCCATTGTTGGCGATGGAGCCATGTTAATGAACCATGAAATTAGTACGGCTGTCCGATATCAGATTCCGGCGGTTTGGATTGTACTGAATGACGGACGCTATAACATGGTGGATCAAGGGGCTAAGTCTTTAGGATTAATGGATATGGATGTAACAATCCCTGCTACAGACTTTACCTCGATCGCCCGTTCTATGGGAGCCGATGGCATTCGTGTTGAACAAGAAGCTGATCTTAAACTGGCGTTGGAAACAGCCATGAGTTCCTCTGTTCCTTTCATTGTTGATGTGATTATCGATCCAAATCCTGTAGCACCTTCAGGTTCTCGTAATCAAAATTTAAGCGCACAAGGTTTTCAAGGATCAAATTTTTAACTAGGAGTTAATCATGGAAAAAAATACCTTTCCCATATCTACTTACATTGCAACTTCGTTAGAGACAGCGTTCGATTATCTTTGCCGCTTAGAAAATCTCAATGAATGGACACTCTATAGCCGAATGTTAGAGAAGGTAGATGAAAATACCTGGTTGGGAACAGCCTCTTGTTATCAAAATAAGCTCTACTATCATTTAAAAACGATCCAGACTCCCCTTTTCCGAGGGATCGAATGGCATTGTGGTGTTGAATACGACAACTATTTTCAAGTTTATCCCGTCCTTTTGTTTCCTCCCAGTTACCTAGACCCCAACTGTGATGAAGAAGGCGTCTACTTTCACTGGGTCAGTTTTGTTGACCCTAAGCGACGCACAGGTATGATGAAGCAGGCTATGGGACTGGTTCACACTTCCGAATGTCGTTCTCTTAAAGGTAATTTGGAACGTAAAGCCGGTCATACTTCATCGGTAAAAGGACGCTATACTCTCGAAACGGATACAGTTTACATTGATGCTCCGATTGAATTGGGTGTGGAATATTTAAGCGATGTCAGGAATGTAGGGGAATGGGCGCACCTGCTTAAACCCGATGGAGAACTATCTAATCAATCTGGTCAATTTACTGATGAATATGGTCAGACAGTTCAGGTAACGGTTAAGGTACATGAACTGAATAATTACTATCTGCTTGAACAAGACTTTTTCTACCCTGAGTTCAACTTTATACAACGGTGTCCTACTCTTCTTATGCCTTGTTCTTATGTGTTTGCCGATCCATCCGCGAGTGGGTTTATTCAGCATAGAATCACATTTTGGAAAGTCAATGAAACTCCAATTCATGGGAAACTTCAAATTGAAGATTATATGGCTGAAAGCATTAATATTAAACGGTTGCTCGAAGCCTTAGCCGGTAATCAAGACACTTTTGCTCTGGGAGTCAGCTATGTTCCCATTGAGCGGGTAAGGTTCGAGAGTCACCTCTCTCCCCTCCCCTAAGAACGGTACATGACAGTTTTCCTATCATACCGCTCAAGCCTTACTTCAAGCCTTCAACTTGGATTTAGCTTAACCGCCAGAAGCCCCACGCTGTATTTTCCCGAAAAACACCCACGCTCTCAGCGTGGGATGAATGGCGGGAAGCACCTATAAAATGATTCTAGCGCATTTATAAAATTGTGCTAGAATTGCTGTATGCTAACAATGAACATGACCTTCCGAATTTATCCAAATGCTGACCAAGTTGACCCTAAGCAGAAGAAACTAAGGTAATCACCGTTAATTCTGGAGGACAAAAAAATCGTCCTGGAAAATAAGTTCCTAGACCTCGGTTAACATAAAGTTGATTGCCTCCAATATGATGCCATCCTTGATGCCATTGCCAATTTTTGAGAATTCCCGAACAATGGTTAATATAGGGAATACAATTTTGTAATTTCACAGGTATACGTTCACGAATTTGCTGTACTAACATTAAACCCGGTCCAAAACCAGGAATAACAATTTGACCCCCATGAGTATGACCGGATAATTGTAAATCAACCCGCCAACGTTGTAAAATCTTAGCGGTGTCGGGATTATGGGACAAAACTAAACAAGGTTTCGACTCCGACAATCGAGACATGATCGGTTCAGGGTTAAATTCTCCTGACCAGAAATCTGCTAACCCCACGATGGGTAAATTATCCCCCAACGGGCTAATAATTTCGTTCCAGAGAACTTTAATTCCCACCTCACTCAACGCTTCCGTCACTTTAGGTTTAGCCTGAGGATATAACACATCATGATTCCCCAAAACAGCATAAGTGCCGAGTCGACTTTGTAATAATTTTAATTTAGGGGCTAAAGTGTAAATAGTGTCAGCTTGGTTAGTAATATAGTCCCCTGTGAGCATAACTAGGTCAGGTTGTTCTTGATTGCTCAAGTTAATTGTTTGAGTGAGGAGTTGGGGGGATAAACAACGTCCATCATCATGCAAATCGGAAAGTTGCACAATTTTTGTTCCTTCCAGGAGAGAGGATAACCCCTTAATTGGGATAGTTAACCTTTCTACCCTCAAAGATTCGCTTAAAATGGGAGAAAGCATGATTAGCAAGTGTGTGTGATGAGTAATCTTACTTTTCACCATAGCGACGAATTAAAACGGCCTATTAAATTTGCTGTATTTTTATAAGGTTTAAGATTAAGAAAAATTACTTAATAACTCAATCTTAACCCTACCATTTTCTTAAAGTGAATGACGAGAATGTTCGATTTAGGAAATATTCTTTAATTGGTCAATAATAGTCTCAATAATTGAGCGTTTACGGGACAAAAGTTGATTATGGAGACGCATTAAGCTATTAAACATAAGCATTTCCTTCGTTGACGAGTTTGAAAACCATAAGAACCCACATTCCGCACATCTCTTGTCCCATAAAAAATTATGGCTTGGAACCCCGCTAGGGATTAGTGGGAAAACATATGAACTGACGTTCGGGGTTGCAAGACATAATTTCAAGCTGACTGTATTAAAGTGTGAGGGG
>JASJDN010000053.1 GCA_030065205.1 Crocosphaera sp. | reverse complement strand
TTGTCATACCAAATCCGATGGTCAAAACCTCTTTATAGTTTTGCTCTCCTTCCTCCCACACTCCCCACCCTTCCCACACTCCTCAACTCGCAAGATAAAAGGGGTATCTAAACCGGATTTGGTATCATTATCCCCCCGAAGCAATCTTTATTTTTCAGTTGGGTATTGTTGGAGATTGCTTCGGAGGCAGAAATAAGTCTTAAACTTTTGCTCCAGTCAAGATTTTGCCTCCTCGCAATGACAGTTTATATTGGCTTAAGTTGACGCTAATATCGGCTGTTGACCCCTGCGAAAATGTGTTGCTTTGTCCACCCGACCAAGGGAAAGAACCCACTTCTCAAGTCAAATTCACGGTATGATAATAAGTTGGGTTGTTCAGTATCAGTGAGGAGGCGACAAGCTGGATAACATCCACAGCAGATATCTAAATTGAGCTTAATTGAAGACAGTATTATGGCAGATCAGATTCGTATTTTAATGTGCGCTCCAGACCACTATGATGTCGATTATGTGATTAATCCTTGGATGGAAGGGAATATACATAAATCAGCCCGCGATCGCTCCGTAGAACAATGGAACCAACTCCATCACGCTATTAAGGAACGGGCGATCGTAGAATTAGTGGAACCCCAAAAAGGCTGGCCCGACATGGTATTTACCGCCAATGCAGGGCTGGTATTAGGGGATAATGCCATTGTTAGTCGCTTCTATCATAAAGAAAGACAAGGAGAAGAACCCTACTTCAAAGAATGGTTTGCCAACAATGGGTTTAACGTATTTGAACTACCCAAAGATTTACCCTTTGAAGGGGCCGGCGACGCTTTATTTGATAGAGAAGGCCGCTGGTTATGGGCTGGATATGGGTTTAGATCGGAGTTAGACTCCCATCCTTATATTGCCCAATGGTTAGACACAGAAGTATTATCTTTACGCCTCATCGATGAACGGTTCTATCATCTCGACACTTGTTTCTGTCCCCTCACCGGCGGTTATTTACTCTATTATCCCCCCGCCTTTGATGCTTATTCTAACCGTCTCATTGAACTGCGTATCCCCGAAGAAAAACGCATCGTCGTTGAAGAACCGGACGCCGTAAAATTCGCTTGTAACGCGGTTAATATTAACCACACCATCATCATGAACCAGATAAGCGACAGCTTAAAACAACGGTTAAATGATGTGGGGTTTGAAGTGGTACAAACCCCCTTATCCGAGTTTCTTAAAGCAGGTGGGGCCGCTAAATGTTTAACCCTGCGAGTCAACGAACCCGTTTTAGAAGATGTTCATGCGAGTACCCCGGTTGAAAGTCGGACTATTCAACTGACGGGACATCTCTTAGATGCGGGTATCATGAATAAAGCCTTAGATATGGTGGTGGAAAATGGGGGCAGTTTCAAAGTATTAAACTTTGACTTAGGCTTAGAAAGACAAAGCACTTCTGCGGCACAAGTTCGTGTCTCTGCACCAGATCATGATGTCATGGAAGAAATTATGACACAACTGATTGATCTCGGTGCCGTTGCTCCCCCTCAAGAACTGTGTGACATCAACACTGAAACCGTTACCAAAGCAGGGGTAGCCCCCGATGACTTCTATGTAAGTACCATCTATCCCACGGAAGTCAGAGTTAACTGCGAATGGGTAAAAGTACAAAATCAGCGCATGGATGCTGCTATTGTCGTTAATCCTCAGAAAATGAGCGCAGAATGCAAATTATTGCGCGACTTACAAGAAGGGGATCACGTTATGGTGGGGGTTGATGGTATTCGTACCGTCAGACAAGCCGAAGACAGAGATCAACGTAACGGTAAAAAAGAATTTACCTTTATGGGTTCTGGGGTTTCCAGTGAGCGTCGGGTCGAATTATTAGTAGAACAGATCGCCTGGGAAATGCGCCAAGTACGGGATCAAGGGGGAAAAGTGGTGGTAACAGCCGGCCCTGTGGTTATTCATACCGGTGGGGCGCAACACCTGGCAAAATTAATCAGAGATGGTTATATTCATGCCTTATTAGGGGGAAATGCCATCGCTGTTCATGATATTGAACAAGCCATGATGGGAACCTCTTTAGGGGTGGATATGCAACGGGGTATCCCTGTCAGTGGTGGCCACCGACATCACCTCAAGGTGATTAACACCGTGCGCGGTTATGGTAGCATTGCCCAAGCCGTAGAACAAGGGGCGATCAGCAAAGGGGTGATGTACGAATGCGTTAAAAATAACGTTCCCTTTGCCTTAGCCGGTTCGATCCGTGATGATGGTCCGTTACCGGACACCGAAATGGACTTACTGAAAGCTCAAAGCCACTATGCTGAGTTAATTCAAGGTACCGACATGATTTTGATGTTATCCACCATGTTACACAGTATCGGCGTGGGGAATATGACTCCTGCCGGGGTGAAAATGGTCTGTGTGGACATTAACCCTGCGGTGGTGACAAAATTAAGCGATCGCGGTTCTGTAGAGTCGGTGGGTATTGTGACGGATGTGGGTTTATTCCTCAGTCTCCTGGTGCAACAATTAGATAAGTTAACCCATCCTTATCCTGTGATTTCAACGGTTTAGATAATCTAGGGTGGGCAATATGCCCACCCTACTCATCGGATGTTCATATCGAACTCGAAAGATAATCCTCTCGACGTATAACGTTATTAAACATCGGAATCAAAGGACTTGAAACTCTTGGGCTTAGTCCGTCCAAGCTACTGAGGGTCCCTCAGAAAGTTACGCCCAAACCTGAATTGACAGGTTCTAGAGATAGGGAGAAATCAGCCTCGTTGGAGACTGAGCCTGGGAACCCTCAACAATTAACATTGTTTGAGTGGAGGAATGGGGAAGTAATTCTTCATTCAGAATCTCCCGTTACAGCGTCAGCTTAACGGGAGAGTATGTCAACCGTCAAACTGGATGAAAACACGGTATCATCTACCGTAGGAAATTTTTAGGCGAAACACACCCCAATGGGTACTATTCAAACACTACCAGGAACCAGAGATATTCTGCCAGAAGAAATAGGCTACTGGCAATATGTAGAACAAGTAGCGACACAAATACTCAGTCGCGCCATGTACTATGAAATACGTCCCCCTATTTTTGAGCAAACTGCCCTATTTGAGAGAGGGATAGGAGAAGCGACGGATGTCGTCGGGAAGGAAATGTATACCTTTACCGATAGAGGCGATCGCTCTTTAACCTTACGTCCGGAAGGAACCGCAGGCGTTGTTCGGGCTTATTTGCAAAATAACTTATATGCTGCTGGAGGAGTACAACGTCTTTGGTATTGTGGCCCGATGTTTCGCTACGAAAGACCCGGAGCAGGCCGTCAAAGACAGTTTCATCAAATTGGGTTAGAATTAATTGGCGTAGGTGATCCTAGAGCAGATGTGGAAGTCATTGCCCTGGCCACGGATATCTTGAAAACCCTAGGACTCCAGAGTTTGAAATTAGATATTAATTCTCTGGGCGATCGCAATGATCGACAAAACTATAGAGAAGCCTTAGTTAACTATTTTCTCCCCTACAAAGAAGAACTCGATCCCGACTCTCAAGATCGTTTAGAAAGAAACCCCTTACGCATTCTCGATAGTAAAGCTAAGCGTACCAAAGAAATTAATCAAAATGCCCCTAGTATCTTGCAATATTTGGGAGATGAGTCGAAAAAACACTTTGATCAAGTCCAACAACTATTAACGGATCTTGGCATTGAATATAACATCAATCCTTGTTTAGTCAGAGGGTTGGATTATTACACCCATACCGCTTTTGAAATGATATCCGATGAGGATGACTTAGGATCTCAAGCAACGGTATGCGGTGGAGGACGCTACGACAGGTTAGTCGAAGAGTTGGGGGGAAGTCCAACGCAGGCAGTAGGTTGGGCCATCGGGATGGAACGGTTAATTATCCTGCTCAAAAAATTACAATCCTCTCTGCAAATGTCCCCAGATATCTACCTAGTTTCGCGAGGAGAAGCAGCCGAAGCACAAGGGTTGGTTTTAGCCCAAAAATTGCGTGCAGAGGGCTTAACGGTGGAATTAGATATGAGTGGGAGTGCGTTTGGTAAGCAGTTCAAGCGGGCTGATCGCAGTGGCGCGATCGCTTGTATCGTTTTAGGAGAAGAAGAAGCAGAAAACAAAACCTTACAATTGAAATGGTTGCAAAGCAAAGAACAACAAGGGATGACACAAACAGAATTATTTAATCAAGTTGGGGAACTTAAAGAACAAGTAGACAGACATAAAAGAACAATGAGCAACTCCACACCATAGAAACGATGACATCCTGGGAATTTTTGATCCAAAAAGACGATGATATTAAATGGTATCCGGCTAGTGCTTCTAACTTACAATTAGAACCTGGAAAGTATCGCATTTTGGGAAAATCGAACCGTTTAAATAAGACGGTTGATGTGCGTATTAGTTCCCCCCATCAAGACACAACATATCATCAACGTCGGATTAATTCCCAGGGGTTAGTGATGATTTTACCTTTTACGGAATTAACAGCAGGAACGTCTTGGGAAATTCGTTGTCAAGGAGATGTTTTATCGGAGTTTTTAGGAGAAAGGTGGACAAAAACAATCACCTTGGATGTTTTACCAGTTAAGACTCACGCTCCATCGATTGATTGCTCGAATTCGTCACAAGATAAAGCCAATTATAAGAATAAAGCACAAGAGTATATAGAGCAATTAGAAAAACTATTACGAGAAAAAATTGAACCTCAATTAAATAAACAAAATCAAGAGAAGTCTAAGAACATAAATCCCCAGCTATCAACTTCCAGATTTTCGATGAACCTTAGCTTAGAACAAGATAAGTTTATTATTAATGCAGGAGAAAGAATTAGTTTATCGGGAATCATAGAAGCGGTTAATATGGAGGGAGATATTGCGTTAAATGCTCAACTCCGTTACGAATTAATTCATCCTGAAACCGAAGAAACCCTACTAACAGTGACTCACCCATTATCGGATGAAAAACTACCTTATCAGTTTAATCATACCTTAGTGATTCCTGATGATATCGAGGAAGATTTTTTGATTGGGGAGTTAATTCTAGAAACCTTAAAAGGATATCCTTTAACCCATGCTTCTTTTCCCATTACAAATCATCGTTATCATCCTGTAAATTGCACCATTGAACTGATTGATACTGAAACAGAAGATAGTTATGTTTTCGATCTCGAATTAGAAGAAAGGATTAATAATAAGCATTCTCATTTACAATTACCTAATCCAAATAAATATTCTCGATTATTCCCCTCACATTTTCGTAAAAATAGACAAGTTTTACCCCCTAAATTAGAACATAGTTTGCTAACGGAGGAACGTAAAGCGTTAAAATTACCAAAGATTAGTTAAGTATTCATTATCAATTTATGATTATTGGTGATTTCTGATAGTAATTGCTAAAAGTTTAACCTATCAATGATAACCGCTGAAGATTACCTTGATCAATTATAAATTCAGTATTATAATTTTCAGAAAGTTAAACTATTTAAAATCATGAATTTCTCGTTTAATCTTACTATACAGGAAGTCATAAAACTAATTAGTCCTTTATTTGCTATTTTATGTGGTTTCGTTATCGGGGTTCTTTTTGAGAAGCGAGTTATCACCAATATTAAGAAGCTTGCTGAAAAAACCAAATCCCCATACTATAAAATTCTCATTAATTCCATTCAAGGGTTTAGTATTCTTTGGTTTTCTTTGGGAGGAATAGGAGTTGCTACCTCTATCTATCCTATTCCTCCAGGAATACAAAGTCTGATTAATAAGTTTCTCATTGCTACCTTTTTAGCTTCAGCAACCCTGGTTATTTCCCGTTTATTAGTAGGTGCGCTCAAAGTTTATACGACGGATGAACAAGGAATTTCTCCCTTAACTTCCTTGTTTGAATTACTCACCAAAATTGTTATTTATAGTCTTGGTGTTTTAATTATATTACAATCTATTGGTATTCAAATAACCCCTTTATTAACTGCATTGGGAGTAGGGGGTGTTTCTCTTGGTTTAGCGTTGCAAACCCCCTTAGCAAACTTAATATCTGGGGTTAGTATTGTTATGTCAGGAAAGGTTAAACCAGGGGACTATATTCGCTTAGCAAGTGGAGAAAGTGGGTATGTTATTGATGTCGAACTAAAATATACAGTGTTAAAAGAAATAACCGATAATGTATTAGTTATTCCTAACTCGGAAATTCTTTCAGGGAGTTTTAAAAACTTTACTTTACCTGATAAAATTATGGTTCTTCCTATTACTCTTGATGTGGGTTATGACAGTAATCTAGAAACCGTTGAAACAGTAACTTTAGAGGTAGCAAATAATCTATTAAAAGATCAAATTTTAGAAAACGAAAATATGAGTGAACCGTTTATCCTTTACAATAAATTTGATTACTTTAGCATTAATTTAACTATATATTTAAAAGTGCATGAACAGGAGTTTTTTGAACATTTAGCAATTAAACATCGGTTTTTAAAGGAACTCCATAAACGGTATCAAGCAGAAGGAATTGAAATTCCGTTTCCTATTAAATCAGCTTATTTTCCTCCCCAAAGAATTGATAATCCTTATAATACACAGTAAATAGTCTTGTACGAAAAAATTAAATGAAATTATTATATTTTAAATCGATTTCAATCTTAATATTAATTAAAATCAGTATCATTATTCTTTTTTTTTGTAGTAGTTTAAAACATATTTTATTTCAATCAACAGCTTGGGATTTAGCTATTTTTGACCAAGCAGTGTATTTAATTAGTCAAGGCAAAACACCAATTTCTTCTTTTTTAAACATTCATATACTAGGGGATCATGCTGCATTTATTTTTTATCCTTTAGCTTTATTTTACAAACTTCATCCTTCGGTTTATTGGTTATTATTCATACAAGCATTTGCTTTAAGTTTTGGTGCATTACCTATTTATTACTTATCTAAGTATCATGGTTTAACTCAGTCAAAATCATTAACTCTGAGTTTAGTTTATTTACTTTATCCTTTAATTTTTAATATTAATTTATTTGACTTTCATCCTGACGTTATCGCTGTTTGTTCTCTTTTATGGGCAATTTTAGCAGTTTATTGGAATAGTATTAGTTTATTTATTTTGGCTATTATTATTACTTTAAGTTGTAAAAGTGTTTTATCTTTAACGATAATTTTTATGGGTTTATGGTTATTCTTTTTTGAAAAAAAACAAAAATTAGGATTTATTTCTATAGGATTAGGGATAAGTTGGTTTATAGTTAGTACCCGTTTAATTATTCCTATATTTAGTGATAATAGTGCTAATATTAGTCGTCATTTGGAACGATTTAATTATCTCGGTGATTCTTTTGCTGAAATTGCTCACAATATAATTTTCCAACCTTGGTTATTGTTGCAAGGATTACTTAATTTACCCAATTTAGAATATTTACTATTATTATTGATTCCTGTGATTTGGGGATTATCATTACCTTATCTTGCACCTTTAATCAGTGCGATTCCTACTTTAGCAATGAATTTACTATCACAAAATGTACTACAAAAAGACTTACTACATCAATATTCTTTGCCAATCATTCCTTTTTTAATGGTTGCAGTAATTATGACAGTAGCAGCGAAAAAAAGCTGGTTTCATAAAAATAAATATATAATAACTTGGTCATTAATTTGTTTTTTTGCCTTAGCTAAATATGGTTATTTTACCTCTCGTTATTTAGACTCTTTCGATACTTGGAAAGCAACCAACGAAGCAATAACTAAAATTTCTACTAAAGGAAATGTGTTAACCTCCACTTATATTGCCCCCCATTTAAGTCAACGTGCTATGATTAAATTAGCAGAAAATGGAGCAGAATCCTTTGATGTTAATCAATTTGATTATATTTTACTCAATCAACGACATCCAGGGCGAGAAACTTCCCCAGAATTAATTACAACGATTAAAAAAACGGTTGGACAAAATTCTAGTTTTAATTTAACCTATACAAAAGATGATATTTATTTATTTAGTAAAAATATAAACCAGTAAATTCCTAATTATGACAATTATTTTAACCAATGATGACGGTATTGATGCCCCTGGAATTCGTGCCTTATCGAAAGCATTAGGAGGTGAAGGAATGATTGTTGCACCGAAAGAACCTCATTCCGGTTGTGGACATCGTGTTACTACCCATAAACCCATTCAATTAGAGAAGCGTTCCTTGACAGAATACGCAGTAGATGGTACACCAGCAGACTGTACAAGAATTGCAGTAAAACATCTTAATAAAGAAGCAAAATGGGTGCTTTCTGGAATTAATGCAGGGGGGAATTTAGGGGTTGATGTTTATATTTCTGGAACCGTAGCAGCAGTGAGAGAAGCAGCAATGCACGGTATTCCAGGTATTGCCATTTCCCATTGGATCAAACGTCCTTTAGTCATTAACTGGGAATTAGCGACTCAATGGACTGAAAAAGTGTTAACTCTTCTTTGGGATAAACCGTTAAAACCGGGTAGCTTTTGGAACGTTAATTTACCTCATTTAGAAACCGATAGTCCTGAACCTGAAATTGTTTTTTGTGAAAGCAGTACGCATCCTTTACCTGTTAATTATCGGGTAGAAGGTGACTTATTTTATTATCACGGAGAATACGCTAAAAGAGAACGAGAACAAGGAACCGATGTAGACGTTTGTTTTTCAGGGAATATTGCAGTAACTTTGATTAAATTGTAACTATAAAAGAAGGTCAGATGGAAACAACATCTGACCCTACTGTACTGAATTTTTGGGAACTGATTAGCCAACAGCGATCGCTAAATTTTGACTAGACATAGTGCCAAAACCGCCTAAACTAAAGGGATCATTATCGAATAAAGTCATCTCACCTTGGAAGAGATCAAAAGACTCCTCTAGCAGAGGACCGATATTTTTCTTGCCACTTGCGATACCCACATCGTACCAAGCAGAAGCAGAAATGGCTGCTAAATCGAAGTCTAAATCAAAGCCAATATCAACGGTACTCTTAAGTTGAGGATTAACCAGATCGAAATTAATAATATAGTCTAATTGGTCATTATTATTCAAGTCCATTGTGGCATCATCATACACAAAAGAAACCTCATCCCCAACGGTAAAAGTTGAAGTCAACGCATTAGTAAAACCGCCATTTCCATCTTCACCCCACACTTGTCCAGTGATCGAATCAAAGGTTAAATCGAAGGTTTGTTTGAGGTAAATATCCCCCACAAGATCCATATCGATTAAATCCCATTCAATCCCTGCGATTTTAACATCGACTTCATCTTGAACAATTGAACCAATGGCCTGTAACGTGGGATTACTGGATGTTTTGAGGAAGGTTTCCACAATTAAATCATCAAAAGATACACTTGCTGAGAGAAAATCAGCCGCAGTCGTCCCAGAGAGAGTATTATTGCCATCGACTTCCCCAGTAACACCGATATCAGGAGACGTAAACTCCAAAGAAGCGTAATCATTGCTATAGGATGCAGTGGCCTCGGAACTGTCAAAAGAGACATCGAGAGAATAGTCAATATCTGTGCCTAAATAATCCGCTAAATCCCACTTTTTGCTACCCACACCATAATCAATTTTAAAATATGCCCCTAAATAGAACATAAAACCGAAATCGAGATAGGCACTCAGATAGGGGGTGGTAGTGGTGAAAGAAGCGTTAGAATTAAGCTCATAATCGCTATAAATGCTAACCGTATCCCCATCACTAATACTGTCGGGGACAGAGGTGGTAATATCAACCGGTAAGGTACTGTCAATGGTTCCGGTATCAATTTCATAACCGGTTCTTAAGTGGAAGTCTCCGGCGGTTCCTCCACCTACTTCCAAGAAGCCAAAATCTTTATCTACCGTATAATCCCACGCAATAGCGTCAAAGGGTTCCCAGTCAAACGAACTTTGTAGAGAACTACCTGTTCCCCAGGTACTTTGACCGGTTGATTCAAAATCAACCGCGATCGATTCGGTGACTTTGCCTTCAAAATAATCTATGGTGCCATCATCTTCACCTACCCAGAGATCGAGATAACCATCATTATTGATATCTCCAATGGTGGGACTCGCATCAGAACCCACATCAATATCATTAAAGGGGTTATTGGTTCCAGTTAATTGGATGAAACTGCCGTTATTGTTTTGATAGTAATATAATTTACCATGAGCTTTACCGACAACTGCATCTAAATCGCCATCATTATCAATATCGGCAAATTCAGGGTGATAATTTTGCTCAGATAAGGAAACACTGTATAAATTACCATTGAATGGATTGGCATTATTATTTTGTGTGAATACGCCTCCATTATTTTGATAATACAATAAACTTTCGTCGTACAATCCAGGGATGGGGTGGAATTGTGTACTGACAAAAGCATCTTGATCCCCATCTTGATCAATATCAGCAAAACTTACGGATTTAATATCTGTACTACCCGGCAAACCTAGAGTAGAGAAAGGATTATTACTGCCTGTTTGTTGGACAAACGTACCGCCATTATTTTTGAGGTAACTCAGGGTATTTGATATACCATTGGCAACAACCGCATCTAAATCTCCATCTCCATCAATATCAGCAAAAGCAGGAGACGCATCGCTACCAAAACTGAAACCATTAAAGGGATTTTCCGCATCAACTCTGTTAAAGTTACCGTTGTTATTTTTGTAATAGGCAATTCCTCCATTGCTATATCCGATAACTACATCTAAATCTCCATCATTATCCCGATCAAATAAGACTGGACTGGTTTCATTACCCCAGTTAATCCAACCTAAAGGGTTTGTTGCCCCTAAATCAGTGAAATTTAAGGCTTTAGTCGGGGTAATATTAACGATCGCCCCATCACCTTCATCGTGGGTTTTCAGTCCAAATTGATCCGTACCTACAACTCGCAGGGTATGACTGGTTTCACCACTTAATTGCAACCCAATGGGATCATCAATGACAATTTTGCCGTCGGGAGTAATAGCAAAATAACCATCGTCGTTGCCACTGGTAATAATGTAATCGATCCAGTCTGACAGTCCCCCGGCCGGAGTTCCCGCATCTCCTGTTACTTGACCAACAATCGCTCCTTTATTACTTTGGGAATTGTAAGTAAAGTCGAAAATGTCTTGGTCAATGGTGGGTGCTTCATTGCCATCTAACACATCAATGGTAATGGTTGCCGTATCGGTCAATCCCCCATAATCGCTGACTTGAACGGTTAATTGTTGTTGAGTGTTAGCTAAGGTTTCATAATCGAGGGTATCAGAATCTTCGACGACAATGTTGCCGTTAAAAGGATTAATAGAAAACAGTCCTAAGTCATTTCCTGCGATAATTTCGTACTTTAAGCGAGGATGTCCCTTATCGGGGTCGGTTGCTGTAATATTTCCCACAGGGGCCCCTTTAACGGCGTGTTCTCCCACAGTAAAGCTATAATCATTCAAAGTTGGGGCTTCATTGACATCGGCAACCCGAATAAACACTTGTTTGGTATAGGTTTGACTATTGGTATCGGTGACTTGAATTTCTAACTGATACGCTTCGGTGAGGGTTTCGTAATCTAAAGGGGTAGAGTCTGCAACGGTAATCTCTCCTGTATTGCTGTCTAAGGTAAAGATTCCTGCATCATTACCAGAGAGAATTTGATAGGGGTTGGTTGTTGCGGGGTTATTAATGGCAATGGAACCGACACTGCTACCAATGGCACTATTTTCATCAATCCTCAAACTTTGTTGAATCACTAGACTATCGGCTAAGTCGAGACTCGAAACACCGCTTAAAACAGCAAATTCAGTGCCGTTAAAGGATAAACCACCGGTTACCGTATCAAAGCTAAATTCATCGATAGAAGTGGCTGCAAAAGCGGGAGAAACAACAATTTTATCCCCTTCTGTCTCAGAAAAATCGGTGATGGTGTCGATAAAATTAGTGATTTCTGTGAAGATAAATTCATCGGCCCCGGTTCCCCCGGTTAAGACATCTTCACCGTCATTACCAGCGATAATATCATCCCCGGCACCTCCGCTAATGGTGTCGTCTCCGACTCCTCCAACCAGGGTATCACCTTGCAGAACAGCACTTGCTCCGTTGGTGAAAGTTCCATCATTGCCATTTACGGTTAAGTCTGTGGCAGAACCATCATTAAAGTTCCAATAACCCACTAAACCCGTTTCCGTTCCGCTTAAAGTTTGTCGATAATTCCCCTTAATTTCTTCCGCAGTACGAGCAATATCCCACACGCGAACTTCATCTATATCACCAGCAAAATTATTAGTATATCCGTCACCAATGTAAACTGGTTCACTTCCTGCGGTAGCAGCACTAAAAAGAGGGGTAGAACTATCAATCAGTTCAACTTCTGCACCGTTAACATACCAAGTGATTTTTCCTGAATCAAAGTCTCGAACAATAGCGATATGATTCCATTCATTCGCTGTCAAAACATTGTCAACGGTTCTGATTCTTTGATAAGAAGTATTATTCCCACCACTATTAGATCCTGTGGTTCCGTAATAGTAGCTAATTGAGCCATTTGTTTCAACAGTAATTGTTCCTTCTCCACCGTATGCTTTAGCATAAGGATTTTGGCGGTTGTTAAAATTATCGGGATTAATCCACATTTCTATGGTTTGATTCCCAGTAATTTGTAAATCTGAAACATTTCCTATGGCAACATAATCATCACTACCATCTAAAACCAGGATGTTGTTATCATCTCCAGTTAAACTTTGTCCAATGGCAGACGCATCAAAATGATCTCGGACTTGTTTACCAGATAAAGCATCATTGTAAAGTGCAACATCATCAATTTTGCCATCAAAATAATTTCCGTCTCCTGAAACCCCATTGCTATCAGAAAAACGAGTATCTTCACTCATTTGACCAATAGCAATATCTCCTGTATGGCCGGGAATTGAGGTAAAACTGGTGTTAACTGTTCCAATGGGTTTACCATTGACATAACCTTTGAGTTCTCCGTTATCAAATACTAAGACGACATGGTAGGTTTCATTGGCATTAATTTCGTAACTTAGCCATTCTCCTGCATTTCCTACCCAGGCACCAAATTTAAGTTGATTATTATCTAAGAAAATATTCAGTCCGTTAATTTGTCCCCCTTGTTCATAAAGAACTTGTTTTCCGCTTAAGGTATCAGCATTAAAGGTTAATTCAATGGTTTTTTGGGAATAGGAACCACTTGTATTAATACTGCTATGATCAGGAATTAAAACCCCATCATCTACCCCATCAAATTCAACGCTAGAATTGCCATAACCAGACCAGATTAAACTAGAATTTCCAAGGGTAGGACTACCTGAATAAGTGGCATCAACGGCACTATCTAAACTACCTTGATTATCAGCAACGGTTCCCGAAGATTCGCCTAAACGCCAATAAGCGATCGGGTTATCAGATTGTACTACTTCTTGATATTCGTCCTTAATTTCGATACTACTATTAACATCAAAATTACTGGGATTTTCTAAAGTTGCAAATTGAGTTCCATCAAAGGATAATGCACCGGTCAGAGAATCATAAGCAAAACTATTTAAGTTATTTTCTGTTAAGCCAAATCCTTCACGGGTAACTTGAATAACATCCCCTTCGCTGCCATCAAAATCCGTAATCGTATCAATCCCTTCAGAGATATCATTAAAAACAAAGGTGTCTGACCCTTCATTTCCGGTTAAAGTATCATTACCTTCACCCCCAACTAAAGTATCATTACCCCCTGATATTTCGGTGACAATATTATCTCCTTGTCCATTAACTAGGGTTCCATCATGACCATTTCCCGTTACATCTGTAATGGTATTGCCATCAACAGAACCCTGATCAAAATTCCAATACCCCACTAAATTGCTTTCTGTTCCAGTTAAAGTTGCGTTGTAATTATCATAAATATCTAAGGCACTTCTTGCTTCATTCCAGAGACGAACATCATCAATTTGACCATGCCAAAAATTGCTACTTCCTAGATTATCCCAGTTACCAAATTTTAAACTATTATTAGTATCAACACTGCCTAAACTTGCCAAGGATGCAGTGGCTTCTAATTGTCCATTAACATAAAGATAAGCTTCATTGGTATTGCGATCAACGACCCCCGCTAAATGATACCATTGTCCTTCAGTCAAAGCGTTACTACTTTCCACATCGACTCGACTACCACCGTCTGCAAGGTAAAACTCAGGTCGATCAAAATTATCAATCCTTAATACCCAACCTGATGTATTACCACTACCGACTTTTTTACTAACCGCATTATTCCAAGAATTAACACTATCAGGATCATCGTAAACCCATGCTTCAATGGTAAAGCTACCTGTACCAAAGTTTAAATCATTGTGGTTAGCAACGGAAACATAATCATTAGTTCCATCTAAACTTAAATTTTGAGCATTACTATCTCCAATAAGAACATCATCCCCTGTTCCCCCTTCTAAATAATCATCTCCTAAATTGCCTTCAATGGTATCATTTCCTTGATTCCCTTCAAGGGTGTCATTTCCTCCTTGAGTATTAGTAATAATATTATCCCCTTGTCCATTAATTAGGGTTCCATCGTTACCATTCCCCGTGACATCTGCGATCGCTGTGGTATGATTACTATCATTATTAAAGTTGTAATAAGTAACTAAATTGTTTTCGTTTCCTGTTAAGGTTTTATTGTAGTTCTCATTTATTTCTTCACCACTACGTGCGTCATTCCAAATACGGAGTTCATCTATATTTCCAGCAAAGTTATTGACATATCCCTTACCAATGTAAGCAGGTTGATTTCCTGCGGTAGCGGCCGTAAAAATAGGGGTAGAACTATCAATAAGTGCTGCTTTTGTCCCGTTAACATACCAGGCAATTTCTCCTGAATCAAAGTCTCGAACAACAGCAATATGATTCCATTGATTTGCTGTCAAAACATTAGCAACGGTTCTGACTCTTTGATAGGAAACATTATTACCACCGCTATTAGATCCTGTGGTTCCATAATAGTAACTAATTGAACCATTGGTTTCAATGGTAATTGTTCCTTCTCCACCATAAGCTTTAGCATAAGGGTTTTGACGACTGTTAAAATTATCGGGATTAATCCACATTTCAATGGTTTGATTCCCAGTAATGTGTAAATCTGAAACATTTCCTATCTCAATATGATCATTACTGCCATCTAAATTAAGAAAGTTATCCCTTCCTTCACCAATAATTGTATTATCTCCACTGTCTCCTGCTAAACCATCATTATAGCTGGTTCCAATGACAGGAATGGCACTATAATGTGCTGCGATACGTTGCGAGGAAAGTGCTTTATTGTACAGTGCGACATCATCAATAGTACCGTCAAAGTAATAACCGCTATTAGCAGATGAACTACTATCATCAGAGAAACGGGTCGCATCATTCATCTGACCAATGGCAACATCCCCAGAATGACTAGGAATATAGGTAAAACTGGTTGTTACTGTTCCAATTGATTCACCGTTGACATATGCAGTCAATTCTCCAGAATCAAAAACTAAAGCAACATTATAGGTGGTATGAGCATCAATTTCATAACTTAACCATTCACCGGCACCACTAACCCACGCTCCAAAGTTGAGTTGATTATCCTCAAGATAGATATTAAGTCCTTTTGTGATACCTCCTTGTTCATAAATAACTTGTGTTCCACTGAGGGTATCTGCATTAAACGTCAGTTCAATGGTTTTCTTAGTAGAACTACTGGTATTAATATTGTTGTTATCAGGAATTAATATTCCATCATCAACTCCATCAAAATCAACCGCAGTATTACTATTACTGGTTAATCCTAATACTCCAACTGTTGGATTTCCCGAATAAGTACCATCCACCACACTTCCTAAACTTCCTAAGTTATCGGCTGTTATTGCCTCAAAATCTCCTAAACGCCAGTAAGCAATGGGATTATCTAGGAGAATTTCATCGATATAAAGTGCCATGATGATATCAATAATTTTTACTTATTTAATACCACCTTTTATAACCGATTTTTTTATATTGACCCACCGAAAAAATACTTAGATTGTGCTTTATTTTCTAATAAGAATTATGAATTGTATATTTTGGGTTAGATACACCAGTAGAAACATCAACGTTACCAGTAAGATTAACAACTAACAACTAATCTATTTATGAATTAAATCACTAATTTTTTGGCTTACTAATTGATTACCCAAAGGACTTAAATGAATATGATCTCGATATAAATCATCGATATTTTTCTGTTTAGCAAAGATAGGTAAACAGTCAATAAACGGCACATTATTAGTCTGTACCCAGTCTTCCAAGCGTTTTCTAGCTACTTTTTCATAGTCTCTGGGTTCTGGGTTCATTTCTCGTTTTAGAGGGGTTAAAGCCATCATAAACTGACTCTTATTTTTAGTTGCGATCGCTTTCATATTTTCAATGGCTTCTAAATTAAACCCCACGCGATCGCCTTTTTCTCCTACAATTTCATCCATTCCTGGAATTTTTGGATCACGATAAAACACTTTGTCTAAAATTTCTTTTATGGCTAAAATAGGTTGTTTGTCAGGATAATAAATATCTTTTCCCACTCTTAAAGGGGTTGGTTTAGTGGCAAATAAATCATCAGTGTTAATGATTAAAAAGATAACTTGGGAGTTAAAAGTTCCAAAGCGTTTTAAATAAGCTAATTGATTTCTCGGTCCCCAAGAGTTAGCAGAAGCGTTTAAAACTTCTATGGTTTGTGATGATTTTTTTTCAATTTCTTCTTTCACTAATGCGGCGATCGTTTCGTTTTGATCTGTCCACCAACACCCATTGACAATGGAATCTCCGATAAAAAATAGTCTGATAGTATCATTAGCAGGACTTTTTTCAATATCTTCGCTTCGCATGGAATATTGATTAATTTTTGTCAATTTTCCCAAACGACGAACGTTTTGATTAGGGGCTAATAAATAACCAATGTCATCATCAGCAATATAAAGAGGACGTTTACCTAACCCAAAAAATAATCGTAAGCTACCTTCAATCATGAGTAAACTAACGATAACAATACCAAGGCTAATCAATGCAATTTTCATAGGTTTGATGATAGATAGAATCGCTGAATTTTAGAACATATAAACAGACTAATTACCCTAGGGCAATAAAGCTTCTTCTAGGGTGGATAAAGGGACTGCCCCTGAAAAAAATTGATCATTAAACACAAATAAAGGTGTTCCTTGAATACCAATTTTTCTGGCTAGTTCCATATCGTTTGCGATGGCAATATTAGCCTGGTTACTATTGCGATCGCGTTCAAATTGATTAATATTAAGGTTCAACTTATTAGCAATGTCAAGATATAATTGATTTCCTAAGTTTTCTTGTTGACTAAATAAAGCATTATAATAGGGCCAAAATTGTCCTTGTTGTCCTGCGGCCCAAGATGCTTTTGCTGCGGCCATGGCTTGAGGATGAATGCTACTTAGGGGAAAATGTTTATAGACTAAGGTGACTTGATCATGAGTCACCATAAATTCTTTAACGGTTTCGTAAGCTTGTTTACAATAAGGACATTGAAAATCAGAAAATTCTATGAGAATATTGTTGGCAGTTAAGGGACCGGTGGTAGGTGAGTCAGCGATAATGGTTTGAGGATGGGTTCTCAGTTCTGATATAAAAGACTGTATAAATTGTTGTTGTTGTTCTTGTTGCTGTTTTTGATAAGCTTGAACCGATTCGATCAGGACTTCAGGATGTTGACGAATAATGTCTAAAACCGTTTTTTCTAATTCAGGTTCAATAACTGCTTGTGCAGACGGTACACTAATAATAGGTATCCATGTAAGCCCTATTATAAGCAACAATGCCATTAAAACATTTAGTTCCTTTTTCATCACAGTTCTCAAGGTTTAGTTTGTTATATTATTGACAGTATTATATTAATGATCCTCATGTCAATTAGCTATCAATTAAATACAAGATTAAATTCACAATTCTATGACTAAAACTATCACTGTAACACTGGAACACTTAACGACTTTAGATATTAACCCTATTCGAGAAATGATTGATCCCTTATTAGAAAAAAATGCGATCGCTTCTCTAGAACAAACCTTAAGCTTTGAGATTCAATACCCTCGTGATCCCAGTGACCCCAGAGAACTCTCAGAAATTCCTGAAGTTCGTTTATGGTTTGTTCGTCTGGACAGTATTTATCCTTGGTTTCCTTTTCTATTAGATGCGAAAAAAGGAGAATTAGCTAGATATGCAGCTATGTTAGTTCCCCATCAGTTTAACCGCGTTGAGGGGATACAATACAACCCAGAAGCGTTAGAAATTTTTGTCATGAATAAGTTATTTGTTCTATCTGACTGGTTACAAGAACAAGGTATTTACTCTCAGTTTCGTTTAAAATCTATAGCGCAACTCTTTGGTTATGATATTGATGATAGTTTTTTTGCAATGATTAAAAAATGTGAGAATGATGAATAGTTTTTTTCTGCTGAATCTATCCCATAAACTGTATGGCATTTTAAAGTCTATACAGCGAAGCTTAGGTCTAGAAGAGGCAGAAATTGATGATGGTTCGGAAAGTTTAATTCGAGAATATGGTATCTTTTTTCTATTATTTGGGATACTCTTTATTTTGATGGTTTATCTCAGTTTCAAAGATCGTAATAATAAATAATTTTTTCATATTGTAGGGTGGGCAAGAATCAAAAACTTATTTTTAAATAATATCCTTAAAACTCTTGCCCACCGAAAACAGTTTATTTTCCTTTGTTAATGATTTCAACTATCATTTAATAATTTTATGGTGGACCAATCTGAAAAATATTGTCCACCCTACTGACTAACCTTTTTCTAAAAATAATTTAGCCATAAAAAAACTGGCGATAGTTTTACCGTCTATAATTTCTCCTGATATAATAGCTTGTTCAAATTCCTGAAAACTCATTAAAACAACTTCGATATCTTCATCTTCATCTTGTTCGGGGGGTTGCTCTAATTTCTCTAATTCTTGTGCTAAAAAGGCATAAATATATTCATCGGAATAACCAGGAGCTAAGGGAAACTTTCCTAAATAATTCCATTTTTTTGCTTCATAACCTGTCTCTTCTTGTATTTCTCTTTCAATAGTAACAGCCGCTTCTTCATTAACTTCTAAAGTTCCCGCAGGAAACTCCAAAATTCTTTTTTCGACAGCAAAACGATATTGTTTAACTAATACCAGTTTACCTTCTTTTGTAATAGGAACGGCTAAGGCCCCCCCAGGATGGCGAATACATTCCCAGTTTCCTTCGACTCCATTGGGTAAACGTAATCGATTAACATCAAAATTGAATTTTCTACCCCGATAAAATAGCTGTTGTTCTAAATAAGTTGGTAATTCTTTTTGAGTTGACATAAACTTAATTAATTAATTGTCTAATCCCTTCACAGTTTAACTGGTTAAGGTGTTCTTGGATCATTTTTTTACTCATAGGATGAACCCAATTAGCTGCAATATTAGCCAAAGGAACTAATACAAATGCTCGTTCTAACATCAAAGGATGAGGTATAGTTAAAGAAGGACTGTCTAAGATTAAATCACCGTACAATAATAGGTCTAAATCTAGGGTTCTCGGTCCCCATTTTTCTCGACGAATACGCCCAAATTTTTGTTCTATACCCAGTAAAGTTTGTAAGAGGTCTTCAGGGGTTAAACTGGTTTCTAAGATAGCACAACCATTCAAATAATCAGGTTGGGGTGGACCGACGGGAGTGGTTTGATACCAAGGAGAATGGGATATTAATTCCATAGAAGGATGCTGAGATAACAAGGTGATTGTTGTCTCTAAAATGTTTAATGAATCTCCTAAATTACTTCCTAATGCGATCGCACATTTTTGCATCATTAATTTATTAAAAGTCATAGGTTAACCCTGTAGAAAAATTAATTTCTGAGTTGGGTTTATTATCTGGGGGAACCCCTAAATAAATATAGCGTAAACTGCTTGTTAATGACCAACTTTTAAATAATGGCCATGATAATTCACTAATCGATAAAATTCGAGAGTCTACCGCATCTTCTAAGGGTAGATTGTAGATGAAAGTTTGACGATATTTCAAGCGTTCAAAAAACACATCTCGATAACTAATTAAATAGCTAACGGTAGGAAAATTACTATCATCTGGTTTACCTAAAAAATCTTGGTATCTTGCTCCTAAACCTATTTCCATGTCTAGACGACGGTTAGGTGACTTACGAAAAATATTAATTCCTGACCCAGCAATTAAATTAAGATCGTAGTTGATGTTATTATCAGGATCTCGGCTCAAAGTATTGTAGGTAAAAAATTTCCACGTTTGATCAAAATGGTGACGATATTCCCCTGTTAAATTTATTTTTGTTCTATCTTGATCAATATTCTGCCACTATCAAAATTAGTAGTAAATCCTAGTCTAAATGCAAATTCATTATATTTCCAAGTCTGCTCTAAACCTAAATTAATGTTAAACTCATTGGTGGTATTGATAGCAGAGTCAATTTTTCCGAAAAAGCTAATACGTCCATTCAAGGGAGTGGGTTGAAAAGGAAATAAAGGAACGGGTTCTGAGGCTTTGGCGATTAATTTTGTACTTTCTGCCAGTAAATTATCTGCAGACTCTTGAGGTTGTCTTAAGGCAATTTCTGTTAAACGCTGGGCTTTTACTAATTCGTCTTCTATGTTATCAACTAAACTAATGGTTTCTTTAAGAATTGTTTTGCCTATCGTCGTTTTTCCTATATTTTCATAAGCTTGAGATAGGTCTAGCATTAACTCAGTTTTTTGCTCTAGGTTATCTACAGTTTTTATCGTTTCTAATGATTGATTAAGGAGTTTTACCGCTTTTTCTCGTTTTCCTAACTCTGCATATTTTTCAGCAATTTGTATTAGTAACTTGTGTTTTGCTTGAATATCTTTTAATGAGTTGGCAACTTCTAAAGCTTTCTCTAAAATTTCTATTTGCCTACCATTTTTTTGTAATTTTGTCAAGTAATATATTGCATTATTTTTCAGTAAATCATTATCAGTTGTTTGATAATTGAAGTTATATTTTGAACTAGCGATTGCTTTTTTCTGTTCTCCATTAATAATACAAGTCATTAAAATTGAAGTCAAAAACAAGGAATTAATCAAGAAGGTCATATTAATTGGATGTTCTTATTTTCACCTTTTCTTAAGAAGACACTTTCTTAATATGACCTACAACCCAATTAATTGTCAACTCGCTTCATTCTCCGAAAACACAGTCTTTCCCCTATATCTTCCAGTGAAGTATAAAGTACAGGAACCACAATCAAACTTAACACAGAGGAGGTAATTAAACCACCAATAATAGCAACAGCCATCGGTTGTCTTAATTCTGCACCGGCACCCAAACCAATAGCAATTGGAAGCATCCCTAAAATGGTGGATGCAGTGGTCATAATAATGGGACGTAACCTGATTTCTCCTGTTTTGAGAATAGCTTGATGACGACTCATTCCCTTTTCCCTTAGTTGGTTGGTATAATCCATCAATAAAATGGCATTTTTATCTAATAATCCTAATAAGAAGATTAAACCAATTAAAGAGATCATACCAAAATCACTTTGAGTAATTAATAAGGCAAACATTGCCCCAACGATAGATAAAGGTAGAGATAAAAGAACCACAAATGACTCTAAAAAGCGACCAAAAGTTACGTATAAAATTACCATCATACAGAGGATAGCAAAGAATAATGCGATCGCAAATTCGTTAAAAATACTCCGCACTTGTGCTGATGCCCCTTGAATATCAAAAGTCACATCATTGGGTAATATTTCCTCAGTAATTTCGATAACTTCTTTAGTAACATCTCCTAACCCAATTCCTTCAGATAAATTAGCGGTTAAATAAATCACTCTTTGTTGTTGAAAATGTTCAACAGATGAGGATTCTCCATTGGCTGATACCTTAATATCTACCAATCCTGGAACCGTTGTTAAACGTTTTTCTAATTGATTAGCAGTTGTTTTCAAACTCTCTAAATTGTTACTTAAGAGGGCAATTTTAAACGGACTATCATCACCAGTTTCGATAAAAAGAATATCCTCTACACTAATACTTCCGCCTTTTAATTTTGGTAAGTTTCCTCTAATTTTATCTTGGACTTCGCTAGTGGTTAATGTCCGATTATGCTTAAGTTGGACATAAATTCTGCCCTTGAGGGGATTTCCTTGATAACCAGCGATAGTGTAAGCTGATTCTACATTTGCATCTTCTAAAATAATTCCTTCTAATTTACTGCCAACTCGAGAATTTCTTCCCAATAAAAACCGTTCAGGAGATTCCATTAATCCTTGGAATAACGAAGGGCTATTATTCTCACTGTTATTTTCTTGAGCAACTTTTAAACGATTAGGAATTTTCGGATTAGGTAAAGTATAAATAACGTTAAATTCGCCCCGATCTAATTTAGGAACAAACCCTTGAGGAATAAAAGGAATTAAACTTAACCCAGCCATAAAACTCACCAAAGCAATTCCAATAACCGCCTTACGATGGTATAAAGACCACTTTAAAATACGGCGATAAATGGGAACTAAAAGAAATGGTTTTTGTTGATTCCCCGCGCTGTTTCTTCTTGGTTTAAGCCAATACATTGCGAGGACAGGGGACAAGGTTCGTGCGACTATTAAAGAGATTAAAACCGCAGCAGCAACTGTCATCCCAAAGGGTTTAAAAAATTGTCCTAAGTTCCCCCCAATAAAAGCAATGGGAAGAAAAACAGCCGCTAAAGTTAAGGTCGAAGCAGATACCGTTAAACCGACTTCATCGGTTCCTTTAATAGCTGCTTCTTTAGGAGTCATTCCTTCATCAACATGGCGGGAAATATTTTCTACATCCACAATGGCATCATCAACAATAATGCCAATAACTAATGCTAACCCTAATAAAGTAATGGTTTCTAAATTAAACCCTGCGATCGCCATCACAATAAAAGTCCCCAGTAAAGACATGGGAATAGCTAATGCAGTAATTAAAGTCGCTTGAATGTTTCTTAAAAAGGGGAAAATAACTAAAATCGCCAGAACAATTGCCCCTAATAACGCTTCTAAGGTGGCTTGACTGGCTTCTTCAATATAATCTGCTTGGGTTTCGGCAATGACTAAACGAATATCTGGCAAACTTTCCCTTAAATTAGCGATTTGTTGATCTACTGATTTGGCTACATCTAACGTATTTCCGTCAGCCTTTTTAATCACTTGAACTGCTAAAATATCCTCTTGATTTAACCGCGTTAATGTCGGAGGATTGGTGGGTAAATTATTACTATCATCTGTATCTCTTAAGGAACTATCCCCCAATAAATCAACCCGTCTCACACCAGGTAACGCTTCGAGGGAAGGGATAATCTTTTCTTGGGTAATAGATGCTAAAATTTCCACAGGTTGAGTGTCACTGGAAATGGCATACGTTACCGCCACCGACTCGTTAAGATTAAAGGGAGTCACCTCTATGGTTGCATCAGGGGGTAACTGGGCTTGTTGGATCAAATTCTTGACGGTTTCTGTGGATTGATCCAGATTTAACCCCGCCGCAAAGGCTATATTAATGATCGTTTGGCCAGGATAAGTAGAGGAAAACAATTCCCCATTTTCCAGCGATCGCAAAGAGGTTTCGAGAGGGTTGGTTAGCTGCTTTTCTGTCTCTATGGTGGTTTCTAGGGGTGCAGTTCCCTGAACAATGACTACAGGAAAGGGAATTTCAGGAAATAAGGCATATTTGAGGGAACTAAACGCAAATATCCCTGCAACTGCCACTGCGATCGCTATAAATAGAGTAACCCGTGCATATTTTATTGCCACACGGGATATATTCAGATGTTCTCGCCAGGATGGTTTCATAGACGTTTGCCGTACTCACACCTTTTCTACGGTTATAACAAGGTTAGCTGAAAACTAATCTTAAAAAAGTCTTCAGCCAACCGCAAGGGATGACGAATTTTTCTTAAGTATTGATCCCTGTAATGGTCATTTTACAGTTTAGTTGTCCCACATAATGTCATCAAGAACTTCTTGAGAACAGGTTTCACCATAACGGGTTAGGGTTCGTCTAGCTGTCGTATTGCCACTGGTATATTGAGTGTAAAGGGATGCAAACGCTTCGGTTGAGTATTTCTTCCGTAACGTCTGAACGGTACAATTACAGATTTGCGATGCTTCTGCTTGAGTTAACCCTGCTTTTTTGGCTTCGGGGACACAATTATTATTGTAAAATTGGGTAAAGGGATTGGCTGCATTCGCATTTTGAGCCAAGGATACACCATTCAATCCCAGTAATAACAGGGTTCCGACTAGCAGTTTGTAAGTCTTATTCATAAGATGTTTTAGGCGTAAAGAGAGAACGAAAGGCTTTTATTATTAACACGCCTCACCTCCATTTTTAGTCTATACTCACGGTTGAGAGGATGGTAAGGGTCGTTATGTCAGTTTCTAGCACTGCACAAGTCAGTTTAATCCATTGGAGAACTGTTACGTTTCTTCAGAAAAATTTAGGTTTTGTCTTAATTTAATCCTTGCTCTGCTTGACTCATTTTTGTTATACTTGTAAGAGTGTCTAAATGGCGGCATAGCCAAGTGGTAAGGCAGGGGTCTGCAAAATCCTTATCCCCAGTTCGAGTCTGGGTGCCGCCTTGAATTTTTCTAGTAATAAAGATAGGCAATTGAGATTACAATTCTCAAGAAATGGGCAAGCATTTTAAGGATTAATTTGCCAGCCCAAAATTTTAGGTTACTTGAATTTCCAGTCTTTTATGTTCCAAGTATTACGTTCCCAAGGGGTTAATTCAAACCCTTGTAAACGATTACTGATCGCAGTAACATCGGCGCGGTGAACTAAGGGAATAATGACTATATCATTGACTAAAATATCATTCATTTTAATAAATAGTTCTTGCCGTTTTTTCGGGTCTAACTCCTTAGTTGCAGCTTGCCATAATTGGTCATATTCAGGATTACAATAACGAGTATAATTATCCCCTACCCAATTATTAGCTTTTTGGGGAATTTCATCACATTTATAACCTTGCATATAGTTAGTCGGATCTGGACTATAATTTCCCGTAGTAAACATCTGTAAATCAGCATAAAAATGCTCAACTGTATCATTATTTGACGGGTCACTAGAGAAGAAAATACTAGCATCAATGCTTTTTAATTCTACCCCTATGCCAATGGCTTCTAACCCTTGTTTTACAATTTCTTGTGTTTTTTGTCTTAGGGGATTAACTGATGTTTGAAATACCACTTTCATCTCTGCTCCATTTTTATCTCTTGTGCCATTATTATTCGTATCTTTCCACCCGGCTTCATCTAATAATTTTTGAGCTTTTTCTAAATTAAACTCATAGGAAGTATTAGGAGAATTATATTCTTTGGGTAACAGTAAAATGTTAGCTGCGGGTTGCCCAGTAATACCATATAATTGTTGACTAATGGTATCTCGATCAATCGCTAAACTAAAGGCTTCTCTAACGGTTTTATCACTCAAAAAAGGATGGGGATTATTAAGATTTGAGCGTTCCCCCTCTGCTGTTGCTTTGTTAGGGTCAGAAAAATTTAATAAAATGCGCTCACTTAATGTGCCTAAGATTGAAACAATTTTTCCTTGTCCTCCTGTTTCTAATTGTTGCAAAATAGGGGCTTCTACTTGTAGGTTAAAAGCATAGTCTACATCCCCAGTTTGTAGCACTGCACGAGCAGCAGAAGTGGCATCTCCTCCTCCTTTTAATTCAATGCGTTTAAAGCCTAATTCTTGAGCATTTCTGAAGTAAGTATTGGGTTCATAAATCACCACATCCCCTGGTTTAAATTCAACCACTTTATAAGGACCTGTGCCAATGGGTAATAAATTAGCCGGAGCTTGTCTAGCATTTTCTCCATTATATTCTTCATAAATATGACGGGGTAAAATCAGTCCCGATGAACCGATAAAAAACCGATTCCAGCCAGGGTTAACCCCTTTAAATGTAATTTTAACTGTGTGATCATCAATGGCTTCAACTGTCTCAATAATTTCATAATCCCCTGAACTGGTAGCTCCCACTTTAGGGTTACTTAAAAACTCATAAGTAAACACCACATCATTCGCAGTAAATGGAGTTCCATCAGACCATTTTACATCCTGTTTTAATTTCCAAGTAATCGATTTTCCATCTGCTGCAATACCCCCATTATCCAATGTTGGAATTTCAGCCGCTAAAAAGGGAATGAGTTCGCCATTTTTATCGTAACTAGCCAAAGGCTCTAAAGTAATTCGACTGGCTTCTGTATCTTTTAGTCCTGTGGATAAATGGGGGTTGAGAATGGTAGGAGCTTGCCAATATAATAATTTTAAAGTATCATTATCTCCTTGGGTATTTGTGGTCGTTTTATTTTGGGAATTACAGCTACTTAAAATCAGAGAGGTTCCTAAACATAAAGATAATAGGAAACGGCAAGAACTATCATACAATCGTTTCTTAAACACAGATAGATTACTTCCTCAGATAATTTGGTTAATTGGGTTTAGGCTAAATTGTAGCAGATTAAAGGGTAACATCTCATTTTTGCAGAAAAATTATCATTAATTGGACGTGAGATGAGGCAATTCGGAGAAAAATTTATGTGAACAATTATTATTAATAAAGAACAATTTATGACTTTGGAATGCTCTCCATTAATTTTAAAGCATGGATAATTTTACGGGATTTTACTGATCAGTTACTATCTATTTATTCGTCTAAGTTAGGTAATTTCTCTAAAGTTATATCAATTAAGTAAATTATAATAATAGTATTCATTCTGATGTTTTAATTATCTAGAATTTGATTTTTGCTGAAAATTACTGATACTTTACTAGAGAAAATTTATTGATATTACACAATTCTACTTAGTAATCGTAAACAGTTGTCAAAAACTTTTAATCCTATCTATTGATAATGACTCAATTGAAACCCATGATAAATCCTCTTATTTCCCGTCTACTTATTATTACCCTGTGTTTCACCCCTGTTACCTTAACCGCTACTTCTCAACCCAGTTGGGGAGAAACTGAAAGTATCGAAACCACTATACAACAACTCACACAAGAGGCTAAAATTCAAACTGAACAAGGCCAATCTCAACAAGCGATCGGTAGTTGGCAACAAGTTCTCGATATTGCTCAACAACATAACAAAAAAAATCTCCAAGCCTTTGCTTTAGTGGGACTAGGATTAAATTATCATGATCTAAAACAGCCTTCTACCGCTTTAGGGTACTATGAACAGGCTTTACCTATCGCTCAAAGAAGTGGCGATCGCCGTGTGGTGGGGGCTGCGCTTAATAATATGGGGGCTTCCTATCAAAGTCTCGGACAATATCAAGAAGCGTTGACTTACTATCAACGGGCCCTTCCCATTACTCAACAGGTGGATAAACCGGCAGATACGGCTAAAACCCTCAATAATATGGGAGAAATTTACAATCTAACGGGAAAACCCTCAACCGCCCTACAATACTACCAAGAGGCTCTATACATCGCCCAAAAAGCCGGTGATCCCCTCTTGCAACAAGAAATCCGTAAGAATATCGCTGCGATGGGTAACTAGAAAAATTGTCTGGCTACAATGTAAAGAAATCTTGCAATACGCAAAAAGTTTTGTTAAGATTGTAATCAAGCACTTGACTTAATTGCAGTTACCTAATACAGAGGTATATTACTATGGAAAATCAAGAAACTAAATTCGGCTTCACCACATTTGCTGAAAACTGGAACGGTCGCCTTGCTATGCTCGGTTTCGTTATTGGTATTGCTACCGAATACTTAACCGGACAAGGCATCCTTTCTCAGTTGGGCTTAATGTAATAGAAAAGGGTGAGTTAAGCCCTCACCCCCTTTTTAGATACAGTACGGTCAATCGGATTGGATTATAGCCGTTCTCAGTCAAATTATATACGTATTTATGCTTTAGGGTGGCCGTTGGCTCACTCTATTTTTTTTTGGAGAAAAATTAATAACGTTATTTAAAAAAATAAAGGTTGGGTCCAACGGAGTTGAACCCTAAGATAAGTTAGGGAACAGTATTTTTTAGTTATTTTTTACCTGCTTTTGCCAATTTACGCTTAAATAGACCACCAAACCCTATGGCTGCTCCGGCACCTAAGATGGTCAAGGGTTCAGGTACAGCAGTGGGATCACCATCTTGAATAAGAACTTGTCCCACACTATAAGCTAAAACTTGATGAGAGCCAGCACTGGGATGAGTTTTATCGTAAAAGCCATAATTTTCTGGATCGGTACAGGGCGCAGAAGCCTCAGCATTCTCACGAGCAAATTGAACAATATCAAGATCCAAACAGGCTCCCCCTGGGTTAGCAACATTAAATCCTAAACTGGCTGCGATGTCTGGTGCATTTTGACTCCATCCATTGAAATCAAAGAACGTGGCATTGATACCATCAAGCTTAGATAATTCATTTTGTAATAGACTGTTATGAGCATCAGCGATCGCCGTTGCTCCACCATTGGCCAATTGAGGGTAATTCTCCTCAAAATCAGCAGCAAGCGGGGTAAAAGATAAATCAGCTTGACCAAACACTAAGACGTTTTTTACCCCGGCATTCGCTAATGCTTGAACGTTGTTAACCTTATTGCTGACAACAGTGCTGACAGCATTGCCAAGAACAGCAATGGGGTCTGCAGTGGGATCAGCTAACCCTTGAAATAAACTCGCATTGAAAGCATAATCATTTGTCCCTGTCACCATGATCACTAAATCACGATCAGTCAAAGTGTAATTGTTGGTTATCTGGCTGACTTGTTGGTTTAATCCAGCCAACCCTGATAATTCGGGGATGATATGGAAATCTCCACTTCCTGAACCCCCAACAGCAACATTTTGATTCGGATCATACGGTGAACTAAAGAGTTGGGGATAAATAGTATGTAAGTTTTCTGCAAACGTAAATCCATTGGTAAAACGTCCCTCAAAATAACCCAAATCACCAGGTGGAAAATCAGAGAAAGCATCACCATAATTCTGCAAGTTACCATCATCAGCAATACTATCCCCAACGACAAACAAACGATCAAATAAAGGGAAAGGGGTTTCCTCTGTTTGAGCTTGAGCCAACATCGGAGTTAAACAGGTGGCGATACTACCAGCTAAGACTAAGGTTTTGAGTTTCATGAGCATTAATACGGATATAGAAATGATTGATTAAAAGTTTATCAGTGTTTTTACACAAGATGGGCTTATATTATGCTGAATTTTTCGGTCTGTCTGTGATCTGCGTCATTGACAAAAAAATAATATTTTATCTAATGTCGTCAGAATACCCCATCCGTCTATACGGTAGGGTTGTTCAAAGCATTGACTTCTCCAGGGATTAAAGAGGTAAATCAGAGAGATTTATCCTAAAAACAAAAAAGCACCCCCAGTTTTGGGAGTGCTTTCTTGTATTATTTAGTTGTTATCAAGGAATTAACCATTGATCACAGGAGCAGAAACAGGCTCAGCAGAAGCTAAGTCTAAGGGGAAGTTGTGAGCATTA
>JASJDN010000052.1 GCA_030065205.1 Crocosphaera sp. | reverse complement strand
CGAGAATAACCAGGAATGCCCTATCGTGAGTTAGGGAAGCCCCGCACAAAGCGTAGCGGCGTGCGTGGGAGGATGTCACAGCAACTTCAAGAGGTTTATATGTATTCATATCAGCTTATATTAATAATTAATATTAAACCACAGACATTCCATAAAAAGGGACAATTTCTGACCAATGGGGACGTTTACCCTCCTGCGATTGATAATAGGCTAATTCTAAAACACTACTAGCTGTCATTCCTAATTTTGATGGCGTTATCAAAGGTTGACAAGAAAGGTTTAAATCATGCAAGGTTTTCTCCCATTCTTCAGGTAGCATTACTGTATCATCTAAGATAATATCTAAACCAGTTTCTTGTTGATTTTTACAATAAATGGCTCCAAAAAATTGGTCTCTTGATGCTTTCATCTGTACAAATATAGGCTCATGAACAGTATAGTTTTTCTCATGAAACCAAGCAAAAGCAGCTAAACTAGAAATCCCAAACAAAGGAATATCTAATTGTTGCGCCAAGGTTCGGGCAGCTACCATACCGATACGATTACTGGTAAAACTTCCAGGCCCTTTGGCTACAGCAAGAAACTGAAAATCTTGCCAAGTTCTCGGTTGAATAAACTCCTGTAAATATTGATGTAAATAATTAGATAATTGTCGATCCAAATTCCAGGTTTTACTAGAGGTTTCTGTGACGAAATTACTGTAACTTAGTCCTAACTGTGAACTGGTGGTATGTAACCCTAAACCATAAACAGAAGAAGTCAAGGAGATCATAAAGAAAAAATCAATGAAATATGGGTAAAATCTTAATTATTTTATCAACTGTTGTTATCTCTAATTAAAGAATTCATCATCTACAATTGAATAATAATCAAATCTGGGAAAAACCTAAACAAAATCTCACTTTACTCTCCAGATTGACTACAATTGCCTAAGCAAGCGTAACGCGACTTTTTCAGGAGCCAATCGTGACCCATACTACCCTAACAGAAAACCCAGCCAAATCCTTCGATCCGCAACACTTTGATACTTATGTGATGCACACCTATGGACGGTTTCCCATCGCCATTGAACGGGGAGAAGGGTGTCGTCTTTGGGATACTAATGGTAAGGAATATCTGGACTTTGTAGCTGGTATTGCCACTTGCACCTTGGGCCATGGCCACCCTGCTTTAGTTAAAAGCGTCAGCGAACAGATCCAATCCCTACATCACGTCTCTAATTTATACTATATTCCCCAACAAGGAGAACTGGCCCAGTGGATGATTGAGCATTCTTGTGCTGATAAGGTATTTTTCTGTAATTCTGGGGCAGAAGCTAACGAAGCAGCCATAAAACTCATTCGCAAATATGCCCATACGGTTCTCGACTTCTTAGAACAACCGGTTATCCTCACTGCTAAAGCTAGCTTTCACGGACGCACTTTAGCCACCATTACCGCCACCGGCCAACCTAAGTATCAACAGGACTTTGAACCCTTGATGCCAGGGTTTGCTTACGTTCCCTATAACGATATCAAAGCGGTAGAACACGCGATCGCCGATATAGATGAAGGTAACCGTCGGGTAGCTGCTATCATGTTAGAACCCTTACAGGGAGAAGGGGGCGTAAGACCGGGAGAAATCGAGTATTTCTTACGCTTAAGAAAAGTTTGTGACGACAATAATATTCTTTTGGTATTCGACGAGGTACAAGTCGGCGTGGGCCGTAGTGGTAAACTGTGGGGTTACGAAAACTTAGGGGTGGAACCGGATGTCTTTACCAGCGCGAAAGGGTTAGCCGGTGGTGTTCCCATCGGGGCGATGATGTGCAAGGAGTTTTGTAACGTTTTGACCCCTGGAACCCACGCTAGTACCTTTGGAGGCAACCCCTTGGCTTCTGCTGCAGCGTTGACAGTCCTCAAAACCATTGAAGCAGAGGGACTCTTGCAAAACGTCCAGGCCCGAGGAGAACAGTTACGCACCCGTTTACGGGCGATCGCACAAAAAGATCGAACCCTATTTACGGATGTGCGCGGTTGGGGGTTAATTAATGGCATAGAAATTAATGAAGAAATGTCCATTACTTCTATTGATATTGTTAAAGCAGCGATGAATGAAGGATTATTATTAGCCCCGGCTGGACCAAAGGTACTGCGTTTCGTTCCTCCTTTAATTGTCACAGAAGCAGAAATTAACGAAGCAGCCGAAAAGTTGGAAACCGCTATCAATAAAGTTTGTGCTGCTGTAGTTAACTAAAATTAGAAACGAGAGTTCGTTATTTTCTGGCGGACTCTTGTTATCATAACCAGTGATGACAAGAGGAAATTAGGGTTATGAGTGAGGATATTACCAAACGGAAACTATTAGATGCTATCTGTCACGGATCGATTTTTTTTAGTGCGACTTTTGTCTCTATTGGGGTTCCCATTGCCATCTTTTTTATATCCAATGATGAGATTGTCCAAAATAATGCAAAAGAAGCTTTGAATTTTCATCTTAATGTTTGGGTTTATGGTATTATTTTCGGAATTTTAACCGTTGTTATTATCGGTTGGCCCTTATTGGGTATTTTGGGCATTGTTACCTTGGTTATGCCTATTCTTGCCATTATTAAGGTACTGAGTAATCCTAATCAAGTGTATCGTTATCCTTTTATTTTTAGAGTTTTGTAATCATTTAATTTAACAGTAACTCGCTTGAATGGCTGTAATAACCACCGTATTAATAATATCTTCTACGGTGCAACCCCGACTTAAATCATTGACGGGTTTTTTTAACCCTTGTAAAATTGGGCCAATAGCGATCGCACCAGTTTCCCTTTGTACCGCTTTATAAGTATTATTTCCCGTATTTAAGTCAGGAAAGACAAAAACGGTTGCTTGGCCAGCGACTTCTGAATCGGGCATTTTTTGCGCTGCAACAGCTTTATCCACCGCAGCATCATATTGTATCGGCCCTTCAAATAATAAGTCTGGACGGCGTTTTTTAGCGAGAATGGTAGCCTGTTTAACTCGTTCCACATCTTCCCCTATTCCTGACTCTCCCGATGAATAAGACAGTAAAGCAACCCTTGGCAAAATGCCGAAAGTTTGCGCCGTTTCTGCGGAAATAATGGCAATTTCTGCTAATTGTTCGGCGGTGGGATTAGCATTTATGGCACAGTCTCCATACACTAACACTTTGTCTGCTAAACACATAAAAAATACAGAGGAAACTAACTGATATTCAGGTTTAGTTTTAATGATTTGTAAAGCCGGTCGAATGGTGTTTCCTGTCGTATGAATAGCCCCTGAAACCATGCCATCTGCATCCCCTGAATACACCATCATTGTACCAAAATAAGACACATCCATCAACATATCTTTAGCATTTTCTAAGGTAATTCCTTTATGTTTTCTCACCTCATATAAGCTTCTAATATAATCATCTAATTTAGGACTGTTAATCGGGTTAATAATATTAAGACGATTAATATCTAGTTGAATACCATGACTTTGTATTGTTTGTTCAATACGATTGCTTTCTCCTAACAAGGTAATATCAACAATATCTTGAGATGTTAGGGTAGCAACTGCTTTGAGAATACGGTGATCTTTTCCTTCTGGTAAAACAATATGACGTTTACTTGATTTCGCCTTTTGAATTAAATTATAAGTAAACATTTTGGGAGTAATTCCCTCAACTTCTATTTTATCAATCAGATGTTCTAAAATTGGTAAATCAACAGATTGATCAAACAGTTCAATACTCCAATTTATCTTTTCTATATCTCCTGCTTTTAAAGAACTATAAATGGTCTGTAAACGGGACGCAGTGGGATAGGTATAAGTATCAATCCAAAGGATAGGTAACGGAGAATTTAAACCTGCAATTAATCGACTAATGGATGGTTCTAATTGACATTCCGTTGTTAAAAGTATGCCAGCTAAATTAGGATAATTTGTAGATTGATGTGCCTGTAATGCACCGATAATAACATCCCCTCTATCTGATGGTGTTACTACCAGATCATTATCTTTTAATTGGGTGATTGCGTGTTGCATTTGCATGGCAGCAATGAGGTAATTAAACACCAAATTATTTAACCGCTTTTCACCATATAAAACCTTCGCTTTAAACTGTTCTGCTACTTCTAGCATTCTCGGACTATCTAATCTTTTGTCGTAGGGAATCACTGAAAATAAATAGTCATTTTTTTTATAGGCATTATGTAAATAATTTTGTATAAATTCTAAATCAGACTGAGAAACCTTATTAATAATAATGCCTAAAATTTTACAATGCTTTTCTCTGTAAGAATCAGCGACAATTTTAAGAGAAATGCTAATTTCTTCTACAGATTTTTGATGACCATTACCCAGAATTAATAGAGAACACCCTAACGTTTTTGCAATAGCGACATTAATATCAAAAGCAAAAGCAGAATTCTCTCCAACGTAATCGGAATTTTCACAAACAATAAAATCACATTGTTTTTCTAATTTCTTATATTTAGTGATGATTTTATCCAAAATCTCATCTAATCTTTGTTGTTCCATCAGATGATTAACTTCGGAATAATATAATCCCAAAGAATCATCATAACGTTGTGGTAATTTAAAATAGGATAAAATGAGATCAATATGTTTATCTGGTTTATGATCGATTGAATCTTGAATAATGGGTCTAAAAAAGCCAACTTTTGTGGTTTTTCTGAGAATTAATTCGATAATTCCTAAAGCAATCAAAGATTTACCACTTCTCGGTTCAATGGTACTGATATAAATAGAATTAGTCATGATTGATATATTAAGTTATAAGAATGACTTAGATATTTAGCAGTTGCTCAAACCTAGAAAAATTAGAAATTAACCCGACTTTCTATGGTCGGGTTATGGCATAGAAGAGACTATTATCTGACTTATTCACCACCATCAGCAAAAATAATAAAGTCGCTCCGAATCCAACCAACGGCTTTAGACTTGACAAACTCTACTTTACACCAGTTGAGATTACTACCTCTTGTATCTTGGTCTTTAACACAGTCAAGCACCCGCACCTGATCTCCTGGTAGTCCGTATTGAGGCGCACTGGAATTAATAGTGGGTTGGGTTCGCAAATTAATACGCGAATTAGGATTATTGGCTCTTAAGGTAGAAATACCACGAGCTATATTAGGTGAGGATGTAGAATTACCTTGATTTTGTCCGTAGGGTGCAGTATCCCAATAAACATAGATAGATTGATCAAAAAGACGATAAATTTGTCCTCTGTCTCCTAGTCCAGATTGACGATAAGCTGCACGACCCTTATCATCTTGGTAATTCCCTGGTCTATCCCCAACAGGACGTAGATCATAACGTTCACCATTTTCTAGTTGAATCCCTACTGCACCTTGTCTTTGAGAAAAGGTACAAATACCAGAAGAGGTAGCCCGATCTTCCCCTTTCGGATACACATCACAGCGAGCCTCTACGGTATCAGCTTTGACAGGTAAAGTAACACCCATAGCAGTAAGAGCCATGGTCACTACTAATAGTGAATTTTTGAGTTTCATCAGTCAAAAATTTCCTCTTTGAATAGATAAAAAGTAGGTATAGTTTCAGTCTAAAACAAACTATCGCATCAAAACAAATCATGAGGAAAGATAGATTTTAGCAAAAGTAGGTGAGAAAAGGGTTTCAGGGTTTGTCAATGTCAAACACCAAAATGCCTAGTGCTATAATAATAAATCGAAGTATCTCTACCTCAAATTAGTTTAACTGCTTGCATTGGAAAATAATTGAAAAAGGAACTAAAGTACAGTCCGAACCGGTATCAAGAACCCCTTGACTTACTATTAATGTCATAGGTTCTGATTGTCTAATTCGTAAATTTATTAAAGGAATTGATGGAGAGTTAGGAATTTCAGTGTACTTTCCTTCAAACATGATCAGGTTTCTTAACTTTCTCAATAAACATAGGTTTTAGTCCGTATTTCTTTTCAACTAAATCTAGTAATTTTTCTTCATCTGCATGATGTTCTAAGACTTTTCCTTCTTCAAAATATACATAATAATTTTCATAATCTAATAAAAGTTGAGGAAGCATTTTATCAAATAATTTGCCTTGATGTTGTAGATATTCATAGATTGCTAAATCAGGATAAAGATTTTTAGCTATTTGTTGATTAGCTACTTCTTCTTGTCGTTGTAGTAGTTTTTGTACTTCGGAAATATGATCATGATAATAAGCTAATGCACTCAGAATTAATGCAGGAGCTAAATGTTCCCATTTTTTTATAACAGCATCAACAGATTGATTAAGTCCATAATAATCTTCAATTAAATAGGTTAAAGGAATTTTAGTTCCTTCAATCATTAGCAGCATTTTTTCTCCACTTTTTATTTCTTCTAAATGAGGATAAAATGAAGCAGATAATTCTTTAGTTGGTTCACCCATAATTTATTATTTCTAATTTGTTATTAACTAACTATAACTGATCAGTAGGTTGGGTTGAGGAACGAAACCCAACAATCTTATTGGGAGCATCCCATTTTTGTCAGTGAATCTCTCAAAGTAATAGTAAACAAGGGTTTTAGCTATACTAAAACGGCTAATTTGCAAAATTGGGATGCTCCCATCTTATTACACTTATCAGTTATTGCTTTTCAAAAATAACGGATAAATTATTAGCTGGCATTTCTACCTTTTCTTTAAAACTCAATCCTTTTTCTTCAGCAACTTTAACAACATCCTCTAAATTTCTGACTCCCCATTCTGGGTTTTGACTGCGTAAAGATTGATCAAACGATTCATTACTGGGTGCCGTATGTTTTCCCCCTTGTTTATAGGGTCCATATAAATATAAAATTCCCCCCGATGGTAATATTCGTTTTGCCCCTTCCATTAACCCTAAACAAGCTTTCCAAGGAGAAATATGAATCATGTTAATATTAACAATTGTCGTAATATTTAGCTGCTGTTCTTCTATTTCCCAATTAGAAGTAGCTGCATTAATATTCAAGGGAGACTGAAGATTATCAATTAAACTGTCTTGTCTCCAAGCTTCAATACTGTTTCTTGCTAGAGGATTAGGATCAGAAGGTATCCATTTACGGGGACTAAAAGCGGGAGCAAAAAAGAGACAATGTTCTCCTGTTCCACTGGCAAGTTCTAAGATATTTCCTGATGGTGGAAGTACCCTTAATAATACCTCCAAAATAGGTTCTCTATTCCTTTGTGTTGCTGGTGCATATTGTTTAGAGTTGGTCATAATTTTTACTATTTTATTGTTTTAAATAATTGCCTCAATTGCAGCTTCTAATGCTAAAGAAATATGCGTCCAATGGGTTCCTCCTTGACAAAAAACAATATAAGGTTCTCTTAGGGGTCCATCGGCAGAAAATTCTGACGTACTACCATCAATAAATGTCCCTCCAGCCATCACTAATTTACTCTCATACCCTGGCATTTCTGCGGGTACTGGATCGAGGTAAGAACCCACAGGAGAATAGGTTTGAATCCCACGACAAAATGCCTTTAATTTCTCAGGAGAACCTAACTTAATGCCTTGGATAATATCTCGACGAGGAACCATCGGTAAAGGATTCACTTCGTAACCTAATTTATCGAAAACATAGGCAATTAAATGACTTCCTTTGATAGCTTCTCCTACCATTTGAGGGGCTAAAAATAACCCTTGAAATAACAATCGACTTTGATTCAAAGTTGCCCCACCTTCTGTGCCAATACCAGGAGAAGTTAAGCGACAAGCAGCAGATTCTACTAACAATTTTTTTCCCGCAATATACCCTCCCGTCGTAACAATAGTTCCCCCTAAATTTTTAATCAAAGAACCGGCCATTAAATCAGCACCAACTGCTGTTGGTTCTACCGTTTCGACTAATTCCCCGTAACAATTATCCACAAAACAAACCGTCTGAGAATTTTGGGACTTGACGATTTTAATAATTTCTTTAATTTCTGCAATGGATAAACTGGAACGCCAAGAATAACCGCAAGAACGCTGAATTAAGACTAATTTTGTCTTTGGTTTGATAGCCGTTTTTAACCCTTCCCAGTCAATGGTTCCTTGAGCCGTTAGGTCTAATTGCCGGTAATTAATGTTAAACTCTGTTAAGGATCCTTGGCCACTTCCCCGTAAACCGATCACCTCCTCTAAGGTGTCGTAGGGCTTACCAGCCACCGCTAACATTTCGTCCCCTGGACGAAGTACCCCAAACAAAGCACAAGCGATCGCATGGGTTCCTGATACAAATTGTATACGAACCATTGCTGCTTCTGCCTGCATAATCTCAGCCAAAACCTTATCTAAGGTTTCTCGTCCGAGATCATCATGACCATAACCAGTCACACTAGCAAAGTGATGAAACCCTAAACGATGATTACGAAAGGCTGCTAAGGTTTTTTTGAGATTTTGCTTGACCATCTGGTCAATTTCCGAAAAAATCGGAATCAGGGCATTTTCTGCCTCTTTTATGAGCATTAAACTGTCCAATTGTCAACCCCAAACTTTAATCTTGTCGATAGTGACTCATTTCAATCAATGACAAAGTTTACGTTTATCCCATTTACTTATACCAAACAAAAGCTTACATAAGTTATTTTATTGGGAATTTAATTCGGAATTAAATATTAAAATTTTAAAATCTTTGTCAACTCAAAAAAGTTAATACTATCGTCAAGTATAATAAAGATTTGATTACGTTTACATTCAGGTTATTACATGACTGTTGCCACATCTCAAAAACTCTCCCGTGACTGGACAATTATAATTTACATGGCATCGATTCATCTCGTTGCCTTACTCGCATTTTTGCCCGGTAATTTCAGTTGGCAAGCTATCGGTGTTACCTTACTTTTATATTGGCTCACAGGGGCATTAGGAATTACTTTAGGCTTTCATCGGTTGGTATCTCACCGAAGTTTTCAGTCGCCAAAATGGCTAGAATATATATTAGTTTTATTTGGTACATTAGCTTGTCAAGGCGGTCCCATTCAATGGGTGGGGTTACACCGTATTCATCATAAATATTCTGATACTGAACCCGATCCCCATGATTCTAACCGAGGGTTTTGGTGGAGTCATATGGGATGGATGTTGCATCATATTCCTGCGGATAATGATGTACCTCGATATACCCAAGATATTAAAGACGATCCCTTTTATAAGTTCTGTCAAAACTTCATGATTCCCATTCAAATTGTCTTAGGATTAATCCTTTATTTCTTAGGAGGATGGTCGTTTGTAGTTTGGGGAATTTTTGTCCGTTTAGTGATGGTTTTTCACTTCACTTGGTTTGTTAATAGTGCGACTCATAAATTCGGTTATCAAAGTCATGAATCCAACGATAATTCTCGTAACTGTTGGTGGGTTGCCTTATTAACCTTTGGAGAAGGATGGCACAATAATCATCATGCTTATCAATATTCTGCCCGTCATGGATTAGCTTGGTGGGAAATTGATATTACTTGGATGACCATTCAAGTCTTACAATTCCTAGGACTCGCTAAAAACGTAAAGTTAGCCCCGGTGGCAGAAAATCAGTAGTTCTGAGTGTTTCATAAACCTTCTCTTTTCCTAATGAGGAGGTTTGATCATCAACAGTAGGGGTCAACACTTCAACTAGGCTTAGTGTCGACCCCTATAATATCTGAATAATCCATCCAGAAAATCAAAAACCATGTTAGGATGAAGCCATAAGAATTATTTTCCTGAGTTGTTTTGTTAATCCTAATTTACAAGCATCTAAGTGAATCTAACTCTCTACAACACTCACTTTAGAGCATTTTTTATGTCAATTTACGTCGGTAACCTATCCTACGATGTCACACAGGTAGACCTCGAACAAGTCTTTGCAGAGTATGGCACTGTTAAAAACGTAAAAATCCCTAGCGATCGCGAAACAGGAAGATCCAGAGGCTTTGGTTTTGTGGAAATGGATACAGAAACCGAAGAAGAAGCAGCCATCGAAGCTTTAAATGGGGCTGAATGGATGGGACGTGCTTTAAAAGTCAACAAAGCTAGGCCCAGAGAAGAGCGAGGATCATTAGGAAGACGCTCAACTCGTCGTTACTAATTTTAGCAACAGCGATCGTCAAAAATCCCATTTCATAAAAACTATCTAAAAATAAGGCAAACTAGATGAATATTAAAGAACTTTTAAGTCGCTACAATGCTGGACAAAGAGACTTTAGAGGGATCGCCCTGATTGCTGCTAATCTTAGAAATGTCAATCTTACTGGTGTCAATCTTAGTGGGGCTGATCTTAGAGGTGTCAATCTTAGTCGGGCTAATCTGAGCCATGCGAATTTAACTAATGTTCGTTTACAAGGGGCTAACCTAACAGAAACCAACTTAACGTCAGCTAACTTAACCGGCGTTGATCTCGAAGGCATAGATATCAGTAAAACCTATTTATCAAGAGCAATTTTGAAAGAGTTAAAAGTTGCTATCCAATAAGCATTCATTAAGGAGCTAAACTCACACATGACTCAAATTATCCGTGGAGAAAACGAAGGGATTGAATCGGCTTTGCGTCGCTTTAAAAGACAAGTCAGTAAAGCCGGCATTTTCTATGATATGAAGAAAAATCGACACTTTGAAACTCCTATCGAGAAACGCAAACGTAAAGCCTTAGCTAAACAAAGACAACGGAAAAGAAGTTATCGCAAATAGATAAATTATAAGACAATAGTAGGGGTCAGCAGTTGTTGACTCCTACTTTATTTTTATTGATGATGATAATTTAGACTAGCTAAATATTAAGAAATGAGCTACGATTGAGAGACTGTTCCTAAAGAAATAATAATAACAAGTTTTGTAGGGTGGGCAAGGTTTTTAAGGATGGAGTTAGTTTAGATAAGTCTTTGACTTGCCCACCTTACCACTAAATCATAATTGTACGGCATAACTGTGAGAAAAATGAATAATCAACTTACTTTAATCAAAAGTACAACGAAGACTTATATGCCTGAGTTACTAGAACGAATTAATATTACTTATTCTCGCAAAAATTATAATAGCATAAAAAAGAATACCATTAAAATTATTGACTTATTTGCTGGAATAGGAGGGATGAGACTCGGGTTTTCTCGTTCTTATAGTCAATGTGTCTTTTCTTCTGAGTGGGATAAATATGCACAAAAAACTTATCAATTAAACTTCGGAGAAACACCTTTTGGAGATATTAATCAGATTCATCCTCAAGACATTCCTGATCATGATATTCTTGTAGGAGGTTTTCCTTGTCAACCCTTTAGTACCATTGGTAAACGAGAAGGATTTCGTCATGAAACTCAAGGTAATTTATTTTATAACATTGCTCAAATTTTAGAAGTGAAAAAACCCTTTTGTTTCCTTTTAGAGAATGTTCCCGGTTTAGTGACTCATGATAAAGGACAAACCTTTCAGATTATTTTGAAAACCTTGAATAGTTTAAATTATGATGTAAGATATACCATTTTAGATGCTGCTTTGTTTAATTTACCGCAAGTGAGAGAGAGAATATATATTGTAGGATTTTGTCGAGATTATCTCAAAGAAAGAGTAAATTTCAGTTTTCCAGTGGGTAAGAAAAATAATGTTTTTATCGATCAATTTATTGAAACGAATGTAGAAGGTTATTCCATTAGTAAACATCTACAAAAGAGTTATTTATTCAAAAAAGATGATGGACGACCACAAATTGTTGATCAAAATTCAAAAGTGAAAGTAAAAACGTTTGTTTCTACTTATCACAAAATTCAACGATTAACAGGTACATTTGTAAGAGATGGAGAAACAGGATTAAGATTACTTTCAGAAAATGAATGTAAAGCAATTATGGGGTTTCCTAAAGACTTTCAATTTCCTGTTTCTAGAACCCAAATGTATCGACAAATTGGTAATTCTGTCGCTATTCCTGTGATCCATGAAATTGCTGAAAAAATTTATGATGTAATTCAAAAACTTACCAAGAAGCAAAATTGATCAAGGAAAATATGATATCAATGGACATATTACATGGGAAGAATAAACCATCGAATCTTAAGTTAATTCTATATTTAACTCAAAAAAAATAGTCAATTACATACAACAAAATTCTAATTTTATCTTATTTTTGTAGCATTAATTAATAATTATTTTTCTTTCTTAACCAAATCTCTCAGTTATTTTAAAAGTCATTGCAAAACGTCTTCTAGGATACCCAAACTACGTTAAACTCGCTACATTAAAACTAGATACAAAACAATGTGAGTTCAATTTTCAGTTAGTGCTTAACACTCACAAGAGGGGTAGAACAATATCATGGATACCAGTCAAAGCAAAAGTTAGGATAGTCTCATACATCAAACCGACAGACAAAAATTTTACTTCAGACTTCTGACTTCAAACTTCTGACTTCTAAAACCCTCAACCTGCCGGTGTTGAGCTTGGAAATTAGCTCCAAGGAGGTGTTTTATGAGCGAAAAAGTCCTCGGCAATGTGCGTAACGTGGCTATTGTGGGCCCTTATTCAAGCGGCAAAACCACCCTACTCGAAAGCCTATTATCCATTAGTGGTGCCATTACTCGAAAAGGTAGTATAAAAGAAGGGAACACCGTTAGTGATAGTTCTCCCGAAGCCAGAGATAGACAAATGAGTGTGGAGGTTTCCGCCGCAAGTACCACCCACGATAACATTGAATTTACCTTTTTAGACTGTCCCGGTTCTATCGAATTTGCCCAAGAAACCTATAATGCTTTAGTAGGTGCCGGCGCTGCGATCGTGGTTTGTGAACCAGAAATTGATCGCCTGTTAACCCTTGCACCCTTGTTAAAATTTCTCGATGACTGGGAAATACCCCATATTATTTATATCAACAAGATGGATCGCTTCAAAGACAGCTTTATGGACGTACTCCACGCCCTCAAAGATGTGTCTACCCGTCCTGTTGTCCCGCAACAATATCCTATCCGTCAAGATCGAGAACTCATCGGCTATATTGATTTAGTAACCGAACAAGCCTATCATTATCATCCAGGAAGTCCGGCTGATCCCATACCCCTTCCCGAACACCTCAAAACGGAAGAACAAGCAGCCCGCCACGAAATGTTAGAAGTCTTAGCAGACTTTGACGATCACTTGTTAGAAGAATTAGTCGAAGACATCGAACCCTCAAAAGAAGAGATACTTAAAGATTTAAAACAGGATCTCAGTGCAGACTTAATTGTACCAGTTTTCTTTGGTATTGCTGAACAAGACTACGGAGTACGGCCTTTACTTGATGCCTTAGTTAAAGAGACTCCTGCCCCCAATATTACAGGGGAACGTCGGGGACTACAAAATAAAACCTCTGGAGAAACCCTCGTACAAGTCTTAAAAACCTACTTTACCCCTCAAGGGGGTCAACTCTCATTAGTCAGAGTATGGCAAGGAGAAGTTAAAGAAGGAATGTCTTTGAATGGTGTCCGCGCCGGTGGGGTTTATCGCCTCATGGGACAGCAACAAATAGCTATACCCAGTCAAACTGCATCTTTAGGGGAGATCGTGGCGATCGCTCGTTTAGAGGGTATTCAAACAGGGGAAACCTTATCCAGTAAAGAGAAACCCAGTGAACTACTACCCAAAGCAGACATCTTAGAACCGGTGTATGCGTTGGCGGTTACCCCCGAAAAACGCAAAGATGAGGTGAAACTCAGTGGGGCCTTAGGGAAACTGATGGAAGAAGATCCATCCTTGCATTGGGAACAACACGGAGATACAAAAGAGGTTATTCTCTGGGGACAAGGGGAAATACATTTACAAGTCGCCTTAGATCGGTTGCGTCGCAAGTATAACCTCCCCATGTCCACCCATTTACCCCAAGTACCTTATAAAGAAACCATCCGTAACGCCAATAAAGTTCATGGACGATATAAACATCAAACAGGGGGTCATGGAGCGTTTGGAGACGTTCATCTAGAGATTAAACCCTTACCCAGAGGAGAAGGGTTTCACTTCCATCAAACCATCGTTGGGGGTGTTGTGCCAAAACAATACATTCCCGGAGTAGAAATGGGGGTTAAGGAATATTTGGATCACGGTCCGTTAGGTTTTCCTGTGGTGGATGTGGATGTAACCTTAACCGACGGTTCCTATCATTCCGTAGATAGTTCTGAACAGGCGTTTAAACAAGCTGCACGCATTGCTATGAGTGATGGAATGCCGTTATGTCATCCTGTGCTATTAGAGCCTATTTTATCCGTTAAAGTGTCCATTCCGGCTGAATGTACCGCTAAAGTGTTGCAGTTGGTGAGTGGAAGACGGGGACAAATTCTCGGTTATGAAAGTTTAACCCAGTGGAAAGGATGGGATCAAGTTACCGCATATTTACCTCAAGCAGAGATGCACAACTTTATCATTGAACTGCGATCGCTGACTATGGGAGTGGGTACTTTCACTTGGACTTACGACCATTTACAAGAGGTTCCTGATAAGGTGACAAATAAAGTATTAACTGCTAATGGTAACGGGAGAAATTAAACCTTTTTCTGATTGATTTAGGTGGTTTTTAATTATAATGAGGGTAGATTAATATCTGCCCTTTTTTGTATTATGGTATAGAGTTAAAACTAATTTTTTCAAATTTTGTGAGCGAAACTGTCTATCTCGAAACCAGTATTTTTGGTCATTTGACTGCTCGACCAACCAATAATCTAATTGTTATGGAACTGTAAGCACATGGCAAATGCTCAAATTCAGCGTAAGTTAGCTCAAATTAGTTCTGATCTTGGTTATGTGTTGCCAGTAATTTGTACTCCTTATGAACTTATTAGATATAATTCGGAGGCTTAGTTATGTATAAAAATGAGATTCTTGACGAAATTCACAAGTATAGAGATGAATATGCTAAGTCATTTGAATATGATCTGAGAGCCATTTTTAATGACTTAAAACAGAAGGAATTAAATCACAAAGATAGACTGGTGAAACTTCCTACTAAACGCTGGTGTAAACATTAGTAACCAAATATGTCAGAATAAGATTTAAAGCTTTTTTCTCATTCTAATCATAATGAGTCATGCTATAGTAGTAATGTATTCTTATAGGCTACTGAAAAATTTATAGACGATACAAATTCGCAACAATGTCAGAAGAAGATTTAAAAAAACTGATTGAGTCTAACGCCCGTGCCATTGGAGCATTAGCGAATAATTTTGCTGAATATCAAAGAATTCAGGAAAATCAGGCTAATCAAGTCATGAGTATTGCCAGAGAACTACAAGAGAGACAGATTCAACTGCAAGATGCACAGGAGAGGGAAAGACAAACCCTTGAGATTATAGTAGAAGAAATGAACAAATTGATCGAAAGATCAAACCGTAATGAAAGACGAATAGAACAATTAATTGGTTATAGTATTACCAATGAATCAGAACATCTTGATATAGAGCAAAGATTTAGAAATCTTGAAGCTCGAATGAAAGAACTAGAAAATCAAGGTTAAGATGTTTTTAGTACAATAAGCTCCCATTTATCTGTACACCTTACGAGTTCATCAATCTTGATTCTATAGGAAATTAATCATGTATAAAGACCCTATTGTAGAAGAAATCCACCAGTATAGGGAAAAATATGCAAAATCCTTCAATTATGATTTAAAGGCAATATTTGAAGATTTGCGAAAAAAGCAAATTGCCAGTGGACGAAAATTTGTTAAATTACCTATCAAGAAAGTGTCGAATAAATCATTATGAACAACAAATCTAATGCAGTCGATCCCATTCCTGAAGAATTTTCTAGTTACGGAGCAGCAGTAGAATTTTGGGATAGTCATGATACAACTGACTATTTAGATGACTTTGAAACTGTGACATTAGAAGCGGAGTTACAACAGCGACATTTTGAAGTTGAAATTGATGAGGATATTATGGAAGTTTTATCTCAACAAGCTCAAAAAAAAGGTGTTGCTATCAGTCAATTAGTCAATGATGTATTGAGAGAAAAACTAGAAAAAGCAGCTTGAAAAATTAAGGTGATCGCTGACAATAATATAGTGCGATCGCCGATCTTGTAGTTTGGGTTGAGAAACGAAACCCAACAATGATCCTTATTTGGCTAAAATAACAAATAATAGTCGATATATCATTACCTAAAACCTATGACTGAATTGCTAGAAAAAGTAATAACAGAACTTAAAAAACTTCCCCCCGATCAACAAGATGCGATCGCTTCTCGTTGGATGGATGAACTAAAAGACGAACAGCAATGGCAAGAAACCCTAGAACAACCCCAAAGTTCTTTTTTAGATGAATTAGCCAAAAAAGCCTTAAATGAATCATCGCAAGGAAAAACTAAGAAAATAGGGTTTGATGAAATATGAAGTCAGAATTAACAGATGACTTCTTACAATGTTTTGCTAAATTACCCGAAACAGTTAAACAAACAGCACGAAAAAACTATAAACTTTGGAAAGAAAACCCAACATATCCCAGTTTGGAGTTTAAGAGACTTAACACCAGAGAAATTGTATATTCTGTAAGAGTCGGAATCGGTTGGCGTGCTGTAGGAGTCATGAAAACATCAGATACAATTGTTTGGTTTTGGATAGGAAAGCATAGCGAATATGATAAATTACTGAAAAAATTATAGACTGTGATCACTGATCTTGTAGGTTGGTTCGCATTGGTTATCAGTCTGTTTACCGCCTTGAATGAAGTGTATTTGAGTGTTGTTTCTAGTTGGGTTGGGAATGTATTGTTAAATATCAATTAGGTAAACTTCCATGACCAGAATCACCCGAAATTTATTTACCAAAACAGCGTAATCGTCATAAAATTATTAACCTGGATTGTAGAACAAGTAAGCGAACAAAGTAGAAACAAGTAGAAATAAGTAGAAGTCAATTGTTCACTCAAAAAACTGTCATGTTTGCTAATGAATCTGGTTATTATTTCCCTTAAAGTTGAAACAGTTGAACATCAATATCGTCATCATACTTAATTCATTAACGGAAATAAACGCTATGAAGAAACAATTATGTAACCCAATGAAAACTGTCGTCAAAGGAACAGGATATGGTTTAGGACTGATGATTCTCTTCTCTGCTTCATCGGTGAACGCTAACCCCTTGTTTGACTTTATCAGAGACTATCGAAATTATCGCACTTCTGACCCACAGGATTACGATTATAATGTAGCGCAACAAACTCCTGATGACATTATTATTGATACCAACCCTCAGACCACACCTCCACCCCCTCCTGTAAATACTACCAGTTCCAGTGATACTCGTTTTGACTGTCAATATCATGAAGGCCGATATAAGGTAATGTATCGTCCTCAGTCTCAGTCAATGCAACCTTATCCTTGGGCCATTCCGAGTAATATGGGAGATGGTTGGACAGCAGAACGTCGTTGCAGTGAAATCAGTCGACGGTTAGAAATGTATCGACCCGATGGACTGCTAGAATTAAGAAACGGTTGGGAAAATAACTACGATACCATCTGTGTGACCACAGAAGCTGATCCCCGTTGTCGTATTGTGTTGACAGTTCCCCCCGGAAAAAATCCAGAAATTACCCGTGATCAAATCTTCCAAACTTTAGTCGCAGCAGAAGAAGGACAATATACCCAAGGGGTGAATGCTTTTACTGGAGGTAGTGGTATCAATAACCCCCTGGGCCAACTTCTCAATGGAACCATCCCACAAATAGGTCAACCCTCTTCTCCTCGTTCTAATGGTATTAACTTGCGTCCTTTCTTAGCTCCAACAGATGGAGGAACCGGAGAAAAATTAGAAAAAACTCCCTCTAATTCCAACCCCCGTCCTTCTAATTCTCGTACCTTAAACCCCAATATTTTTCGATAAGATACCAAGAGTCCTCAAGGTAAACTATCTTGAGGACTTGAACAATCTTAATCAATTGTCACTTTGGGAGATCGCAGGAATTGGACTTTTTTCTTCTGCTAACTCAGCTAGAGATTCAGCAACGATATCTTCAAAGGTTTCACCCACATTAGCAATCACCCCTTTTCCTTTTTCGTAGAGGACAACCCCACCTTTAATGGTTGCTTTGGCGATGGGTTTCGCTGCTTTCCCCGCTACAGGAATTAACACAGGAAGTAAAACAATAGCAGTAATTCCAGGAATACCGAGGTCTTCTACCATATCTTTAATGTCGATGTTGGGAATAAAATTTTTAAGTGCCATAATTCTTACCTGTTAACCTTTCTATAAACTTTTCTTTACCTCTCATTTCAAGTTTAACTCTCTTTTGGTTGAAGGTTAAAGACTTGTAGTTTATGCCAGCCAAATTGTTAGGCTTTTTAATAAATATTAATATTTCAAGCCAAAACGTAGCTAGGCTCAAAAGAGAATTCCCCAACTCTTTCAAATTGAGGAATTCTAGTACACGTAAGATCATCAAAGTCGGTTATAAAGACGCGACAACCTTTTCTTTGAAGACTTTTCCTGCAGAAAATGCCGGAACAGTGGTTGCAGGAATGGTAATCGGTTGTCCGGTTTGGGGATTCATCCCTTTCCGTTCCTTTCTATCTCTAGGTTCAAACGTTCCAAAACCAACTAAAACCACTTTCTCCCCATCGGCAACGGTTTCCATAATGGTTTCTGTGAGTGAATCTAGGATATGACTCGTTTCTTTTTTGGTAAGACGAGTCTTAGCAGCAATCATATTGACGAGTTCTTCTTTATTCATTGTTAATTGATAGACAATTCTGACTGAGGCTGATTATAGCCGAAGATTAACCATTAAGTCACTAGAAATGAGACAAAAGTTAGCGTTTCTTTTAGGTGTCCCATGTCTTAACCTCCCATCTATTTCTAGTCCTCAGCACATTGAGGTTATTTTTTGGTTGAGTAATACGAGATGTTAATCATTCTTGTTATTGAACTACCCCAAATGCGCGAAGTTGGGGATTCTTTACACGATAAAGAATCGTCTTGGAGCGTCCAAAAGCCCCTCTAATACCTCCCTCTTTTCAAAGAGATTGGCTTTACTTTTACGTCCAATGTTAGCAGAACCATTAAAGGAGGCAGGAGTTAATATCTGAGTTGACTAATTTTTCATCCTTAGTCCGATACAAACCTCTCTTAATTCTCTTTCCCGAAAATTCGTAGGTTTGTGGATTATCTGCATTATATTCTGGTAACTCATCTAAATCTAATGCACTCGCTAAACTGGTGTAAGATTCTTCTTGTTAAATGTAATTAATCCCATATCTTTTACATAAGTAGGCTAGTTGTTCTCTGAGAGCGTGGAAAGGAATTTGAACGAAGTTTTGATTATTAACTTTCCCAATATTAATCCTCGTTTTCCACTACAGATTTAAGACATTGTTATGCTACTTGAGAATATAACAAACCATAATTCTCATTGTCTTTGCAATGATGATAGTTCGATTCATAAGCTAAAAAACGATTTTCTGCAAAAAAGAACTGTCTTACAGTGTATAGCCCTACATTATACATATTTTTAGCTAAACGACATTGATAGCGCAGTATTTCATACTGCTCTGCTGTTAAGCCTCGAACTTGTATCGCTTGCGTGACTAGCATTGGCAAGATTTATGATATATCTTGCTTATATTATAACATATCAGTAAGATATAGAGGGTAATTATTTTTAATGGACGCTTTGCGGTTTATATTTGGGTCGCCATTCATCCCTAAGTTGTAGAACTTTAGGTTATTCTGGCAAAATTAGGATAAAACTTAGTTTTTGTTATAAAAGCGTCCTTAAATAAAAAAACAAGTATAAATACTTAGGTTTTTTGTGTTAAAGAATAAATGGTATTTAGGGAACAGGGAACACCATTAGTCGTGTCTGACTCAGTGGCACACTCTCGACTTCCTTAACGGTGTATAAACACTCCTAGTCCAATCAAAATAATCCCCCATAATTTCTGTTCTCTAATATCTTCTTTAAGGATGAGTTTCGCCCCTAACATACTAATAACGTAGGTTAACGCTGTAGCTGGACGAACAAAGCTAATATCTGCCCAACTGAGGACAGAAATGAAACTAAAAAAGGCAATCCCTTGACAAGCAATTCCACTAATAATGATAGGATTAGTGATCACTTTAATGACCATTTTAGTAACTTCTACAACGGTTATTTTTTTCAGTTCTCCTATTTTTTTCATACCCAGGGCTAAAAGTAAGTCTCCACTAGCATCGGAAACAGAACTAATCATAATAGCCAACCAAGTTTTAGAAACGGCTAAACTAAACGGTAAAAAAAATAAAGGTAGATTCCGGGACTTAATATTACTATGATAATCTTGGGAAAATTGTGACGTTTGACTATCACTTAAGCCCACAAATAAAACACCACAAGAAATGACCAACGTGCTTAACCAGCGCATTCCTGTTACGTCTTCTCCTAAAATAGCCCAAGCGAATAATCCATTTAAAACGTAACTAGACGCATGAATGGGTAAAACATAACTCAGGTCTAATTTAGAAATAGCAGTCAGATAAAGACTTAAGGAAATAATCAATATTCCCAAGCCCATTAAAATCCAATAATTCGTTAAAATATACGCTATTAAGTAAAAAATAATCGTTGGACTCGAAAAATCAAAGCCGACAAAATCTTTCATTCCTCGACTCAGAAGGATATCGCCCAATACCTGAGTGATCGATAAAGATGCTAATAGTAGAAAAATTCTCACAATGTCTAATGATTACTCAATGATTTTTGCTGCCTTGCTCAATTGTCTCCTGTTTCTTTGTTAGGTTTCTATTAATTATTTATTAAACCTCCTATTTATGTTTAGGTTTGTCTTGGGGGAATTAGGGTTTAAATTGCCTAAAAAAACACTTTTTTAAAGCATTATGCTTGTATCCTAACAAAATTAAACAGTCAAAAACCAATTGGCAGCTATTTGATAAAAAATACTAATCAATAACTCTATAAGCTTTAGATTATTCTAGTTGAACGTCAGAGATGAATATCAGTGACTTAAGTGTTGATTAGTTTGAATGAGGAGTAAGCATAAGGACTGAACCAGTTATCTGAGTTGGGTGTATCCTACATTTAGGACTTATGGAACTGATGAAAATGTTTCCTAAATCAAGAGATAGTTAACAAAACACCCAATATTAAGGTTTTTTCTTTCTTTTTTCCCTAAACCAATTTTGCAGTTGTTGACGACATTCCCCTTCTAGGATACCCGACAGCACAGAAAGACGATGATTAGAGGCAGCACTATCGGGTAAATTTAACACAGTACGAATACTTCCGGACTTGGGATCATCGACCCCATACACTAACAATCCTAACCGAGATTGAATAATGGCACCGGCACACATGACACAAGGTTCTAAGGTAACGTAAAGAGTACATTCTTCTAAGTGCCAAGATGACATCATTTGACTCGCTTGACGAATGGCTATGATTTCAGCGTGACCAGTGGGATCATTGTTCTGTTCTTTTGTATTATAACCTTGAGCAATTATTTTCCCCTCACTGTTAATTATTACTGCACCGACGGGAACATCTCCTAATTCTGCTGCTTTTTGAGCTAATTCTAACGCTTGTTTCATCCAGTGACAATGGGTTTCATAATTTCCCCAAGGATCAGGTTTTATCATTATATTTTTTTAGTCATTTGAAGAACAGATAAATAAGAAAGATCAATCTTATTACCATGTTTCTTTTGTAAAGTAGAACGTATATGTTCAAATAAGGTATGTCTTATTGATGATTTCATGGCTATATAAGGTGATAATGTGCTTAAAAGTGCTAAATAATCATCAATTTTATAAGTGAGTTTAGACATTATTTCCATAAAGCAAGTCTGTTGAAATTTATCAGAGTCTATGACTGATTTTCCTATATTTTTTAAAATTTTTGCTGTTTTAGAATAGCGAATTTTTGAAGATATCCAATGAAAAGAAGTAGCAGCAATTACTGCATCAAAGCAATTTTCTTCTAGTTGACACAGTTCAAAAGTAGTATTAAAATCTTGATACCAGTTATTTAGAGATGAATAATTAGTCATATAATAGAAATCAATGTAATAGTAACGTTGATAAAGTTTCAACCAAAATTGTTATCATACCATATAGATTCTATTTCTTGAGCAATGGTTTGTGGATCAATGTTATTATCTTGAATTAACCGAGTGACATGACCCAATTTACGACCAGGACGAGATTCGTTTTTTTCGTACCAATGAACATAAGTATGGGGTAAATTAGCTATTTTTTGCCGTTTTTCTTGATAGTCATCATGGGAATTTTCGTATCCTAATAAATTAACCATGACTGCCCCTAAACAGTTTAACTCAGTTGACGCTAATGGTTGATCTGTTACTGCTCTTAACTGCATTTCAAACTGAGAAATATTGCAAGCGTCTAGGGTATAATGTCCTGAGTTATGGGTTCTCGGGGCAATTTCATTCACTAATAAATTACCGTCTGAGGTTAAAAAGAATTCAATGCCAAAAATGCCGACAACTTCTAATTGTGTGACTAAATGTTCAGCTATTTTTATCGCTTCTAACTGTACGATTTCAGTAACATTTGCAGGGGCAATAACCCAATGACAAACCTGTTCCTTTTGATAGGTTTCTACCACAGGATAAGTAACAATTTTTCCTTGAGTATTACGAGCAACCATCATAGCTAATTCTCGCTCAAAAGGGATATATTCTTCTACCATTAAAGAACCCTGATCACTTTGTTTTAATAGGGGATTTAATTCAGCTTTACTATTAATAATAAAAGTGCCTTGACCATCATAACCATGACGACGGGCTTTAATAACTAAAGGAAAGTCAAACTTTTCAGAGGATAATTCTTCTAATGTCGTAAATTTAGGAATAGGAATATCGATTCTTTTGAGATAACTTCTTTGTTCGTATTTATCGAGTAATGGGGATAAAGCTGATAGTTTGGGACTAAAATTCACTCCTTTTGCTTCTAATTTTTGTAAGGCTTGTAAATCAATAAACTCATTTTCAAAGGTAATAACGTCGCATTTCTCTGCTAGTTTTTCTGTGGCTTCAGCATCATCGATGGGGGCTAAAATCACCTCATGGGCGATCGCAACGGCGGGATCATCTTGATGAGGGGTTTGTATGAATAAATCTATCCCTAATTTTTCGGTAGCGGTGGCCATCATCCAGGCCAGTTGACCCCCACCAATAACACCAACACGCTTATTACTCATTCTGTATCAACTTCATACTAGACTGCTTGGTGGGCTGTTTTGCCCACCTAATATTAATTTATCGACATCCTAAAGACTCGCGGGTACTGATCCCAGTGGTGGGGTTAACACCTTCAGCGCGATCGCAGAGTTTATCGACTTCATAGATATCTAAAACGGCTAAACTAAAGTCAGCCCCCGTTATTTTAGCATCATCAAACTTAGTCCGCATCATAATGGCTTCGGCTAACACCGCATCGGTTAAATCAGCCCCTTTAAAGCTGGTAAGATAGGCTAAACCGTTAGTTAAGTCGGCCCCATGAAGATCGGCCCCTATCAAGGCAGATCCGTTAAACACGGCCCCTCTAAGATCCGCTTTACTAAAGTTAGAGTCGGTGAGATCCGCATTGGTAAACTGGGCGTAGGTGAGACTTTGACCAGAAAAATCTTCTCCTATCAGTTTAACATCTTCGTAGGAGGCACTGGAGCCAGTCACAGCAGAGGAACTAGCAGCATAAGCGGTGGGGGTTATTAACCATAGTAAGGAAACCAGAAAAACGGTCAGTCTTAATAAGTATTTCATTTCTTTACATTGAACTTTCAGAAAAATTATACCCCCCATCGTTAAATGGAGGGTTGAAAATTTTGTACTAAAACACGATGTTATGCTTGAGTTCGTTAAACAAGAGTCGAGTGGCGTAAAAGCATAACCGAATTATAGCGTCTTTGCCCTTGGCTGTCTTATCCTGTTTCATTGTGTCCCATTTTGTCCCCAACTTGTTTCCAATGGGTGTGTCTAATCGTTTAGGGGGTTTGGGGCAAATTCTAGCCATGCACCATACATAGAAATGCGCTCTCATCATACGAGAATTGAACCATTTTAGCTTTTCCGTATCCCCTGATTGCTCAACACGACGGGATAACCCTAAATAGGACTGAAATTGCTGCAAACTCCGATGACGCTTTTGTTTACCGTTGTTTGAGGTGTTTACCCATTCAGTCACGGGGAACCCATTAACTAAGAACTTCTCAAAGGGGTACACTTTCATTAGCACCAGTGCTTGCATTCCCACTCCCCAGTTAAATTCCTTAAAAGCCTGTAAGTAAGGATCAAAGCAATCTTGATCTAACGCTTGCCACAGTAGATCCTCCGTTTCTATCCGTCGCCGTTCAATCTCATGTATGGTATAGCTGTGATCCAATGAGTAACGGGATATATCAATGCCCAAGCTTGTCGCAACGGAATTATGATAATGGTTAACTCGTCTACCATGATCATTTTTACCGATTAGCCATTCAATAATAGGGGTGTAACCATCATCGTTCACTTGCCATGATTGAGCAGCAGCTTCTGGGTATTCTAAGGCAAACCGTTGTCTTAACTGGTTAACTAATGTGGTTCTTATTTTGTCAAGTTGCTCTAGTTCTAGAACGAGTTCCCTTACCGCTTGTATTTCCTTTATGCGGTATCCTTTCAGGAATCGCTTCGAGCCATTTTTGTCAATGAAGTACGGATCAAAGTAGGAAGCTGCTAAACACAGCGCGTCATTCTTATCGTACTTATTGGGGAACCCAAAATGCGATCGTTGTCCTTTTAGTTCGGCGTGTGCCATCCAATATACAGGGATGTAATGAACTTCTGCGACGCGATGCCAAAAAGCACTATACCAGCCGCCGGTTGGTTCCATTACTAAACCGGTCGGGTTAAGGTCTAACAATTCCCTGATAGACTTTTTACTAGGGGTAAAGTGGAGAAAGACTGTTTTTTTGTTGTCGTGGTACTGCAAAATATTTTTAAGACCTTTAACTACCCGGTAGGAAGGGGTGGAGGCTTCCCACGACAACTTTACTAGGGGTAAAGTTGTTTCGACTGGTAGCCTAACCAGTCTCATTCAGGTGGGGGTAACTTTTTAGAGTTAATTCGTAGAATCAAGCAAAACAAGTAAGCAGCAGAAAATCTACTAAGTCCATATTTATTTTCCAATTCCTCTACTAAAACTCTTAAGTCTTCTTTCCAAACTTCGACATTCTCAGGGTCAACCGGTTCGACTTCATCATCATTTGAGTCTCCATCGATGTCGACTTTTCCCGTTTCAGGGTCGTAGCTGCCTAAGATTTTTTCTAGTTCCTGTTGAGGGTTTAAACCCGCTTCCCGACAACGTTCTGCGAACTTTTCCCACTCTGGTAATGGCAGGTCTACCCGCTTCTTAGTTGCTAGTGGTTCCCCCTTTACGCTTGCATCAATGATCTTGTTGGTGATCAAATGGGGGGGATTTTCGTCTATGACTTTTTGCCATGCTTCCTTTAAGTCCCATTCTCTCAGTTTGGCCATAGGCAAACACTGAGAAACGTTTTTAGGTAAGACTTTAAATCCCATTTCTGCCAAATCCTTGAACACTCTAGCAGCCCTAATGTAATTACCGACGGTGAACGTAGACCGGCCTAATGCCTTCTCGCAAAATGCTTTCCAATTGGGGTAATGATAGCAATATGCTTTGATTCTGCGAATTTTATACAGCCATGAACCGGCTGTTACCCAGTTGTGTAAATGTGACTGAACAATATTCAGGCACTTTTCAAACGATCCTGGGTGAACGTGATAATCAGGGGCGTTAAACTGGTCGTTGATCCAGTTTAACCATTCAGGGGGATCATCCCATTCAAAGGGGAACGCGACCATCTCGTGATCGTAAACGTAATTATTGGTTTCCATTAGTTAATTTAAGCTTCATTTGATCTTCAAAAAGTTCTTTAATTGGCCCCACGTGAGCAATTGATACGTAGTAGACCCAACTTCTTAAACCATATTCTCTTATATCAACCTTAGATTGATATATATAGCGGATTCCCAGGATACATCCCGATTCAGAATACTTCGGTACTCGAACCTAATCAAAAATGTGAAACTTCGGATAAGGAATATTGCGTAATTTACATTCACTCATAAAGTGACAATGATGCTGGAAAAACTCAAAATCTTCTTGATTAGCTGTTGTCATTGTCGTTCCGTCTCATTTTGTAAAGATTCAATCACGTCTATCATTTCGCTAAGATTCTTTTCTGCTTCTCTTAATTCAGTCAAAGCAGGTTCAATCTTGTTGATAGCTCTAATCACGTGATAATGATTTAAGTTCAAAATGCTTAATACTTGCTTGGTAGAGTTGAGATCCTTTATCTCCATAGATAAAACTCCTTAAATTTACTGTTAACCAGAGAAAATTCGTTAAATTACCACACTAACCTATACACTCATCTCAATCTCTTCCATAGAGCGAAAGGGAAGTAAAGATCCCTGAGACACACAGGGATCAAAGCAGTGACAAAACTCAATTCTCTATCCTTAACCATCAGCGTAGTTTTTTACGTTTTCCTATCACCTCCTATAAAAGCGTAAGAACTCAGTGCAAGATCAAGTAGAACCCCAATAAGCTGATTTTTTGTCCCGATAAGGGTCATGGGTTCGTGTTGTCTATTAAAAGTAGTTTACTACTCGTAATAGACATTGCCAAGTAGTTTGCGGAAAGTAGTTTTCTACAAGTATAATGAACAATGTAACTAATTCAACTCACCTAACTGTGAAAGCGTTAAGAGAACGTCAAAACTTAACTCAACAGGATGTCGCTGAAATTTTGCGATGCAGTGTTAAGTCTGTTTCTAGTTGGGATAATGCCCGTCAATTACCAAAGATAGATAACGCTGCTAAGTTAGCCCGTCTATACAAAGTCTCGTTACCAGAGCTATTTGAAGCTTTCAACATTGACGTGACTGGTATCCCCGAAAACCAACCAACCGAGTAAACCTTAAACCCCTAGTAAAGCTAGGGGAATTTTGTATGGAACCAGAAGCTTACATGATTGTTATCCCTCAAGCCTTTGATATCAAATGCCATGAGCCACTGTGTAACAATCACGCCAACCTCTACCGATATCCCGAACTTGAGGATGAGGAGGCAACGATCGCCGTTTTATATTGTCCTAAACACGCTGCTGATCATGGTTTTTGTAAAGGCTGCGGTTGTTATGCCGGTGGCTTAGAGTCGTTCGAGTTCGGGTCAACTCCCGGCCTTTGCGATGCTTGTGCCGATGATAGAGAACCCATTATTGATGACTACGATGACTATAACGAATTTTAAGGAAAGCGATCGCACTATTACCCCTAGCAAAGAATTTATGAACCATGACCCATCAACAATTAACCCTACTAGATGCCCCCGAAAATACCCCTACTTCTCAACATGAGTATGAGAATGAAAACACCTGTAATCATCAATGGGTTCCTGGCAGTGACCAACACGGCTTATTCGCTTGGCGGTGTCGAAACTGTTGGGTCACCAAGAAAGCTGATCCCATAGCTGACCATAACCGTATTGTTAAATCTGCTCAAAAATTTAAACGAGTTTTTGAGGATTATAATTTAACACGGGAGCGCGAAAACTCCTATCTTTTAAGTAGGAGATGAAGCGCGACTCGGCTAATTTATTAGCCGTGAACATCGACTTATGAAAAAGCATTAAGTGGTATCATGATGCCGTTGTTCTTCGATATATCTACGAATAGTTTCAGAGGAAACATTACCAGCAGTTGAGACAAAATAAGAATGTGTCCAAAGACTAGGGATTTTTTTAAGATGAGGAAATTCTTGACGTAGATATCGAGAACTTCTACCTTTGATAGCTTTGACAACTTTATGAGGGGGAATAGTGGGTAAGACATTTACTAATAAGTGTACATGATCAGGCATAATCTCTAAAGCGATAATAATCCAATCATTCTCTTGACAGACTTCCCAAATGATCTGACGTAATCTTGTCGCTACATCACCAACTAATACTTTTTTGCGTCGTTTAGGTATCCAGACAAAATGATAATTAATTAGTGAAACAGTATGTGAAGTTTTTCTGTATTGTTGTGACATCTGAAAAATATAATGTTAGAATGATGTAGATAAGTACAGTATAGTCCACAATTAACTTAACTACATTGATTTTAGGGTATTGCTATAAGCTGCGTCCAAATATAAGTCAATCAGACAAGATTGACCGATGGATAGATATGCTTAGAGCTAACTATAATTGGTCTTTAGCTGACCGCATAGATTCTTACTATCAAAGATATATTTGTGGAGACTATTGTGACTTAAAAACTAAAGTAGTTATTACTCCTTTAACTTGTTCATTAGGAGGGGCAACCGGAAATCCTTGGTCTAATAAAGGTAAGAAAAGAAGCCCAGTCAATATACAAATAACTGAACTTCCTTTACTAAAAAAAGCCAGACCTTGGTATGATGAAATAGATTCTACTGTTTTACAACAAAATCTCAGACGGTTAGATAATGCCTATAATAACTTTTTTCAACAAAATCGAGGCTTTCCTAAGTTTAAGAATCGCAGTACCTTTCATTCTTTTACTTATTCGACTGGGGTTAAAATAAAGGGAAATAAAATCTATTTACCTAAATTGGGATGGGTAAATTTTTACAATTCTCGTCCTATTCCTGATGGGTTTAAGATTAAGTCAGTTACAGTTAGAAAAAAGAGTAACGGTTATTATGTTTCAGTAAGAATAGAAGATAAAGCTGTTCCTACTTTTCCTCTTAAAAATATAGAAGAGGTCAAAACTGTTACCGGTTTAGATATGGGGTTAGGTAAGTTAGTTTACTGTTCAGACTCTTCAGCTATTGATAATCCTAGATTTGCTACAAATAAGACAACAAAAAGATTACAAAAAATTCGTCAAAGGAGGGTTAGTCGTAAAAAGAAAAAGTCTAATAATAGACGAAAATCTCAAAAACAACTTTCAGGTTTTCAACATCGAATTGCTATTAAACGAGAAGCTAATCAATGGCAAACAGCTAAAAAAATTGTTCAAAAATCTGATGCCATTGCCATTGAAGATTTGCAAATTTCTAACATGATCAAGAGGTGTAAACCTAAATATGATAAAGAAACAGGGAGATTTCTTAAAAATGGACAAAGTGCTAAAAGGGCTTTAAACAGATTAATTGCGGATGCTTCATGGTATTCATTAACTCAAAAAATTGAGTACATGGCTGCTAAGTCAGGAAAGATTGTTTTAAGAGTTAATCCCCGTCATACTAGCCAAGAATGCTCGGTTTGTCATCACATAGATCCTGATAATAGAGAAGGAGAAAAATTTCTTTGTACTAATTGTGGTCATGTTGATGATGCGAATTTTCAGGCAAGTATTAATATCAAAAATAAAGCGATTAATCACTATGGTTTAAACGTAGGTAAAAAGTTTAGCAAAAAGGTACGGAGGGACTTGCCGGAACCGAAACAATTGAGTTTGTTTCAAACGCCCACCTCTGAATTAACAGAGAATAAACGGAGAAAACATTACGCTCTTTTGAGCAAACGTGATGTGCCTGGGAACTTGAACGAATATGCTTTTCAGTTAAGTCTATTCAATCAAGAAAATAACCATCCCAACAGGGATTCGTTATGAATCTCCTCGGCTTTAGCCAGGAGAGCGTCAAAA
>JASJDN010000170.1 GCA_030065205.1 Crocosphaera sp. | reverse complement strand
TTATTAAAAGTATAAAAACCACTACTGGAAGTCGTATCTGTATCAACAACTTCTCCATTCATATTAACTAATTCAATCAAAACATTATTAATACCCGTATCTCCAATATCATCTTGATCGATATCTCTTAAAACATAACCTCTAACAACGCTAGTCATAATTATTTCCTCTAATTTTTAGTAATAGAATTTATTTCCCTTGACCCAATCATAGATAAACCCATATTTTTACGGAATGATGTTTTGTGTAAACTTGGTTGCAGAAAAGTGCAATGGGGTTTGCACTTTTCTGCAATGTTCATTGTTTGTCCTTCCGAGAAACCAGGAACCTCATGAACGTATTCACAAAAAAATACCCTCTGAACTTAAGAGGGCAATTAAAACGTAGCAAAGTTATCTATCTAGGTCGTGATTTAGCAATTTGCAAACTGAGAAAAATAACCGGAATCATCCCCACTAATACAATGGCTAATGCAGGGGCAGCAGCGTCTGATAATCGTTCGTCAGACGCATATTGATAGACCCGAATAGCTAAGGTATCAAAGTTAAAGGGACGAATGACTAAAGTGGCGGGTAATTCTTTCATTACATCCACAAAAACTAACATAATAGCTGTTAGCATTCCCCCCGTCATTAAAGGAGTATGAATCTTAATTAAAATCTTTCTGGGATTTGACCCTAAACTTCTAGCTGCATCATCTAAGCTGGGTTTAATTTTGCCTAAACTGGATTCAACCGCACCAAAAGCCACAGGTAAAAAACGGACTAAATAAGCGTAAATTAGTGCCAAAACTGTGCCACTAATTAATAAGCCTATTTTTAGATTAAAAACTGCTTCTATTATATCAGCGATCGCATTATCTAATCGGCCCACGGGAATCAATATTCCTACAGCAATAACTGAACCAGGAATAGCATAACCTAACGCAGCAATCCTCACACTAGCATTCATAAAGAAATTGTCTTGTAATCGTTTACCATAAGCCATAATCAACGATAAGACTAAGGCAGCGATCGCGGTAATCACAGAAACCACTAAACTATGATTTGCCAAGGACAAAAAGTTATTTTTTAAAGCAGTGTCAGCATTAAGTATCACTAAATCAATTAGATAAAAAGAAGGGAGTAAAAATCCGCCCAAGAAAGGTAGAAAACAAACAAACCAAGCTATTATAGCTCGCCAAGAGGTTAGTTCATAACGAGGAATATGGGTTTGAGGACTACTATTTTGGTAATAACGCGCTTGACGGCGTGACCATAATTCTAAAATAATCAATGTGAAAATAAATAACATTAAAAAAGCGGCTAACTGCGCTGCTGCTTGTCTTTCCCCTAACCCAAACCAAGTATCGTAAATTCCTGTTGTAAAAGTATTAACTCCAAAATATTTAACCGTTCCAAAATCATTTAATGTTTCCATTAATGCTAAAGCCAATCCCGCCATGATAGCTGGACGGGCTAAAGGAAGGGCAACTTTAAAAAAGCTTTGCCAAGGACTACATCCTAAAGAACGACTTGCTTCTAAAGTGCAAATTGACTGCTCTAAAAAAGCAGTTCTTGCTAATAGATAAACATAGGGATAAAGTACCAAAATTAACATCAGAATTGCTCCCCATACTGAACGAATATCAGGAAACCAATAATCATTAACACTTTGCCATCCAAACCAAGACCGAAGAGTGGTTTGAACCGGACCATAATAGTCCAACATATTTGTATAAGTATAGGCTAATAAATAGGCTGGAGCAGACAAAGGAAGTAACAATAACCATTCAAACCAATCACATCCCCAAAAGCGACAAAGCGTGACTAACCATGCGGTTGCTACCCCAATTATTAATACTCCTATTCCTACCCCAAACATAAGCAGTAAAGAGTTAATAATGTAATTGGTTAATACCGTTTCCGCTAAATGCTTCCATACATTTCCAGCATCAACAAAAATACTACTAACGACAAATAAAATAGGTGTAGCAATTAAAGCAGCTATAATCATGACAATAGCTGTCCAACCTTTTGAGGGTAGATAATTAATTAAGCTATTAGAGTTAGAAATAATGGGATTAGACTCATTCATAAATCGATTAATTTATATTAATTAATATAGCATTTTTACTCTCAGGTGTAAATCGTAACACAGTCTTCTAAACTGTACAACTTATGTCATAATATCTTTAAATATAGCTATTGAAGAAGACTCCTTATCGGTTAAAATAAAAAGAGTCCTATTGATTGAAAGCAATGATTAAAGACCTACCCCCTCTTAACACTGATACCATTAACGCTATTCTCAATGAAGAAATAGACGATGAAACGGTTAATCAAATGGTTTGGCATTATTTAGGATACCGTTACGATGAAAGTCGTCAAACTTGGGATAACTCAGGGGTAGAAGCCTCTTGGAAAGAAGAATATCCTGACCCCCCAAACTTCATTGAAAATCGTCCCCCTACCGTAAAATTAACCCGTTCTATTCCTAAAGAAAATAAACAATTACTGAAAGAAAAATTAGGATTTAAAGGGTATAAACTAGGAACTTTTGATCCTAGAGATACCCGTCGTGCAACTATGGCCAACTGGTTATTAAGTTATTTAGTTATGCACTCATCTTCTTAATTTCTCTTCTTTATAAAGACGGTACATAATACCTTGTTTTAAACAAAAAATAATGGTATTAATCCTAAAATTGCTAACAAACACAATAAAGCTAAACTTTGTCTCCCTGTTCGGCGATCGCCAAATGTTACGGATAGGTACGAATCCCTCCAAAGGAATATTTACCAGAAATAGATTTCCATTCTTCTCTCTCTAATCCAATTAAAAAGGATAGAAAAAATACTAACAGTATCTTAAAAACATCAGGAGAAAGAAAATTTATTATTTTGTCTAACATTTTTCATAATTGTTGATGTTTAGCTGTCAAACAGACATAGCATTCATAATCAGCCAAGCTAATAGAATCGCTACAATTGAGCCAATGAATGTATTAATGATATTAACAATTTCATTAGTCATCCAGTCTAAATTCTCTTGTAAGGTAGCTCCGATTAAACTCTCTACATTAGTGGCAATAAAAGCAGCCAAAATACAATAAAAAATCCCCATTAAATTAACTAATCCTACTCCATAACCTACCACAGCAATGACACCAGATGCTATAATTCCTGCCAAGGTTCCCTCTAAACTAATTGCCCCTTCTGTACCAGGAGAAACGGGTTTTAACGTAGTAATTAAAAAGGTACGCTTTCCATAAGCTTTCCCCACTTCTGAAGCAGTGGTATCTGATAATTTAGTGCTGAAACTAGCGACATAACCTAATAGTAATAATTGTGTCCAAGAAGCGTCAAAAAATAGAGTTCCTAAGGCGCAAAAGGTAGCAATTAATGCCGAACCCCAAACATTTTCTGGTCCGCGCATTCCTGAACGTTTTTCAGCAATTCCTGCGGCTTCTTTTTTTGCCATACCAATCTTAGTTACTGCTGAACCAACTAAGAAGTAAAACATAACCACTGTATAGCCTTGCCAACTCAATGTTCCCCATACAATTACACCTAAAATCCACGCATTCAGATAACCATTAACGGTTAATAATTTTTTGGGTGCGATGAAAGCAAAAATTATCAAAATGGTATTAACAATAAGTCCAATAATCCAAGAATTGTTTAAGGATAATTCCATCATCATTTTTACATTTTACTTTGTTTAGCTAATAAAGCAGTTCCATAAGCTGCCTCAGTTTGGTAGGAGACTTTAACAGGAACTTGTAAATACTGCTGTCTTATTTTAGCCCAATTTTCATTTTTTGCTCCGCCACCTGCCGTATAAATTTGAGTAACAGGGGTTGCCCCTAACGTTTGTAATTTTTGATATCCTAATGCTTCAATTTTAGCCATACTTTCTAGTAAACCTTGTAAAAATTCTACTTGATTATTAGGTATGGGGTCAAGTTTAGGGGCTAATTTAGGATCATTAATGGGGAATCTTTCTCCAGGTTTTAAGAGGGGATAATAGTCTAATGTTGTTCGACGATTAATATTTATTTTTTGACTTAATTCTTCTAATTCTTCATCGCTGAAAAAATGTTTTAAGACTGCGCCCCCTGTATTTGAAGCACCCCCGGTTAACCATAAATCACCTAAACGATGGCTATAAATTCCTGATGAAATATCGTCAACACGAGTCTTACTTAATAACTTTAAAACTAAGGTTGACCCTAAAGACGTTACCCCTTCTCCTGGGTTTTGAACTCCACTGGCTAAAAAAGCAGCAATACTATCGGTTGTTCCTGTGCAAACTTGACAATGTTTAGGAAAGTTGAATCTTTGAATAATATCATTGCTGACTGTTTTTATTGGAGTTCCTGGGGGTAACACTTTCGGTAATACTGAGGAGATAGGTAAGGATTTTAACCAGTCAGGATAGCATAATTTTTCCACATCATAACCCAGTTTTAAAGCATTATGATAATCACTAATTCCCAGTTTTCCATGCAATAAAAAGCCTAACCAGTCTGATTGATGTAAAAAGTAAGCGTTTGGTTGTATTTTATTGGTGGTATACCACCATAAAAGCTTAATTAAACTAGAGGTAGAACTATTAACCAGATGATCTTGAGGAATCATTGTTTTGAACTTATCTAAAATACTGATATCTCGTGACTGATTATATAAAATAGGTTCATCTATGGGTTGCCCTTCATAATTACATAATAAGACAGTTGAGGAAGTTCCATTAATAGAAATTGCTTCAATTTTTTTTCTAATTTCGATTGAAATCTTTTCTAAAAGAAGATAAAGTGTATTGTTCCATTGTTGGGCTAAATCATTGGTTTCTAGATGAGAAAAAGCATGGTTAACTTGAGTGATAATTTCTTCATTTTCATTGATAATAATAGCTCTTGCCCCTGATGTTCCAAAATCAATCCCTAAAAATAACATAATTAAATTAAAGTTGGACGTAACTGATAGTAGCGATAATTTTGATAATCTTCTAAAATTTTATTATGATCAAAGCAGAGGTTTTTGGGTAATTCCCAAAGATCAAAAACTCGCACATTTTTTGCATCATCTGCTGCTTGAGGTTGTTCCGTTGCTGTCGCAATAAAAACAATACTCATGGTATGTTTACGTTGATCGCGATCGGGATTAGAATAAACATGAAATTGTTCAATTAAATTAACTGATAAATTAACTTCTTCTTTTGCTTCTCGGTAAGCGGCATTTTCCACTGTTTCCCCGTAGTCTACAAATCCTCCTGGTAAGGCCCATCCATAAGGAGCATTTTTACGTTCAATTAAAATAATAGGTCGGTTGGGTTGATCAATCAATTCGATGATAATATCAACCGTAGGAATTGGGTTACGAAATGTCATAATTTTGGCTTATTGGACTATGATTACTATACAATAAAAATGAATCAAACAAAACAAAGACATTAAGAATTATCTCCCCAAGACGAAAATAATGGAAAGTCTCAAAGAACTCTCTAATCTTCAGGTTAAAAACTTCAATAAACTTCAAGATAAGCTACGACAATATTGGCAGGGGAAAGACCTCTTTGAACAAGATGGTTATGATATTTTAGTAGTTCCTTCTTTTAGTATCGATCAGCGAGTAGGGCAAAAAGTGGCAGGGTTTCTTCATTATGAAGAACGGCTTTTATTTTCATTAATTCGTTTACGAAATCCTAAAACCAGATTAATTTATGTAACGGGACAGCCCTTATCTCCCATTATTATTGAATATTACTTACAATTATTACCTGGAATTCCTTTTTCTCATGCTCGCGATCGCCTACTTTTACTAACTACCTATGATAACTCATTTAAACCCCTAACTGAAAAGATTTTAGACCGTCCTCGCTTAGTGGAAAGAATTCGCAGGGCGTTACGTCCCAATAAATCTTATATGGTGTGTTTTAATGCAACTAACCTCGAGCAAGAACTCTCTTTAAAATTAAATGTCCCTCTGTTTGCAGCCTCCCCTCAACTGAGTTATTGGGGGTCAAAAAGTGGTAGTCGAGAAATTTTTTCAGAATGTTTAATTCCGCATCCTGATGGCAGTCATTTAGTCAATAACATTGATGATTTAGTCATAGAAATTAATAACCTTTGGCAAAGAAATCCTAACTTAAACCGCATAGTTGTCAAACTTAATGAAGGATTCTCAGGAGAAGGAAATGCTGTATTAGATTTAGATATTCTAAAAAAAGAAGTTAACCATATTTCTGATGGTACTGAAAGAAAAAATGTGATTTTCAATAGTTTAAAAGACTTAAGTTTTCAAGCAAAAGACGAAACTTGGGAAAATTTTTCTAGTCGAATTCCCGAATTAGGAGCGATTGTTGAAGCTTTTATTGAAGGAAAAGAAAAGCGTTCTCCTAGTGTTCAAGGTTATATTACTCCTAATGGAGAAGTGAGCATTGTTTCAACCCACGATCAAATTTTGGGAGGACCAGACGGACAGATTTATTTAGGATGTCGCTTTCCTGCGGATCAAGCTTATCGTCAAAAACTACAAGATTTAGGGTTGAAAATCGGTCAAGCATTGGCAAAAAAAGGGGCGATGGAACGGTACGGAGTAGACTTTTTAGCAGTTTCTAACCAATCTAATAATGAAAAAATATGGGAGATTCAAGCCATCGAAATTAACCTTAGAAAAGGAGGAACAACCCATCCTTTTATGACCTTAAAATTACTAACCAATGGGACTTACGAGCAAGAGACGGGGTTATTTTATACCCAACATAATCACGCTAAATATTATATCGCCTCTGATAATCTACAAAAACAACAGTATTGTGGTTTGCTACCGGATGACTTAATGGATATTGTAGCCAAACATCGCTTGCATTTTGACAGTAGTAATAAAACAGGAACCGTTTTTCATTTAATGGGAGCCTTATCAGAATTTGGAAAACTAGGGTTAACTTGTATTGGTAATTCCTTAGAAGAAGCAGAGGGAATTTATCAAGAGGTTGAAAGAGTTTTAGATTTAGAGTCAGAAATAGTCATTGATAATAATAATGAAACAATTATCCCCAATTTACCCATTGTTTGGACATTATAGGCTAATATATAGTAGGAGGAAACCTCACTACTGAAATTAACCAAAAGCCATGATATTTCCAGTTAATAATAATAGTGAATACACGGATGATTCTACGTATTTAGAACCAAGAATTGCCGAACTTATTTTAAAAGACAGTGTTTTAATCGATGAGGTAATGCAGTTTGAAAATAAAAAAAGGAAAGTTCAAGAAATTCTCAAGCAATTACAACAGTTAGCTCAGAGTATTGAACTGACCATTGAAAATGTTGAAGCGGATCAGTTAACTATCAAAGTTGAAGGATCACAAATTAGCTTACAACAATTACAAAAACTTTTTCAATCTGGCGAATTTACTGAAGTTTCAGGGGTTACCGTTAAACAATTTAATTTAGTTAACCTTAATAATTATCAAGGCGACGAAATAACTCAAATTGATGAAAACGACCCCCAATTTCATCTGATTGAAAGAATTATGAGCCAAGGAGGTAACGATGAAGACTTAAGAGAAGCCAATTTAAGCGGAGCTATTTTAAACAATGCTAACCTAATTTTAGCCGATCTTAGAGAAGCTAATTTAATGGGAATTGATCTTAGTGGAGCTAATTTGATGGGGGCTGATCTCAGTGGGGCTGATTTATTAGGGGCTAACTTAACAGGGGCTAACTTAACAGGGGCAAAACTGACAGAAGCTAATTTAAAAGGGGCTGACTTAGGGGACGCAATGTTACAAGAAGCCGATTTAAGTTGGGCAGATTTGAGCGAAGTTAACTTAATTGGCGCAAATTTAACCCAAGCCAACTTAAAAGGAGCAATTTTAAGCGATTCACTCCTCAGTCATACCAATTTGAGCCAGGCGAATTTAAGTGAAGCTCATTTGAATCGTTCCATTATTAGCAAAACTAACTTAAGTGGCTCGATTTTGAGTCAAACCGATCTCAGTGAGGCATATGTAAGTGGTGCTAATCTGAATCAGGCTTCTCTAGACAATATTAACGTTATCCATGCCCAATTTGTTGATAATGAGGGAATTGATGAATCTGTAAAACAGGATTTCATGAAACATGAAGCCATTTTTAAAGCTCAAGTTACCGAATCGACAGACATCTAAAATGTCAGCCATTTGAGCTATAGTCAAAAAGTTGAAACCTCGAACCCATATCCTGCACCCGTATTATAAAACCAATCTATTTTTGAGCAATTTTAAGTTTAAATAATGAGAGTATATACACTTGAATAACCCTACCGTGTAGACGGGTAGGGATTCTTTATGCGGAAAACGCACTCGTCGTATCCAATTGCCTCTAATACCTCACCCTAGAGGGTTTGGCTTTACTTTGTTTTCTTCTCTGTCTTGAGTGCGTCTTCT
>JASJDN010000051.1 GCA_030065205.1 Crocosphaera sp. | reverse complement strand
TCTCCCCCTGCTCCCCCTGCTCCCCCTGCTCCCCCTGCTCCCCCTGCTCCCCCTGCTCCCCCTGCTCCCCCTGCTCCCCCTGCTCCCCCTGCTCCCCCTGCTCCCTCTGCTCCCCCTGCTCTAAAATTAAGGATCAACCCAACGGCCATCTCCTTTAATCAAGTTAATTAATTCTTCTACCCCTTGATCTTCTGGCACTTTTTTAATTTCTTCACGCCCTCGATACAGAGAAATATAACCCGCTTGTTTGCCGACATAACCATAATCAGCATCAGCCATTTCCCCTGGCCCATTAACGATACATCCCATCACCGCAATATCCAAACCGGTTAGGTGTTGAGTGGCTTCTCGGACTTTATGTAACACTTCCTCCAGATTAAAGAGAGTCCGCCCACAAGAAGGACAAGCGACGTATTCCACCATCGTTTTCCGCAGTCCCAGGGCTTGTAAAATACTATAACAAACGGGAATTTCTTTTTCTGGGGCTTCTGTTAAGGACACACGAATGGTATCACCGATGCCTTCTGCTAGGAGGGTTCCAATCCCAGCCGTAGATTTAATCCGACCATATTCCCCGTCTCCTGCTTCTGTCACCCCTAAATGGAGGGGATAGTCCATGCCTAATTCATCCATGCGTTTCACCATCAAACGATAGGCCGCTAACATCACGGGAACCCGAGAGGCTTTGAGGGAAATGACCAAATTGTAGAAATCGAGGGACTCACAAATACGAATAAATTCTAAGGCTGATTCCACCATCCCTTCTGGGGTATCACCGTAGGTAAATAACATTCTTTCGGCTAAGGACCCATGATTAACGCCAATTCTCATGGCTTTTCCTTGATCTCGTAGGGAAATGACCAAGGGTTCTAGGGTTTGGCGAATTTTTTCGCCGATTTCTGCAAATTCTGTTTCGCTATATTCGCTACGGGTAGCACTGGGTTTTTCAAAGACGTATAATCCTGGGTTAATGCGGACTTTATCCACGTGCTTAGCTACTTCTAGGGCAATTTTTAAACCATTATGATGTACATCAGCCACTAAGGGGACGGGTTGATAAACTTGGGCTAATTTCTCTTTAATGGTGGCTAACGCCTTAGCATGGGCCATGCTAGGAACGGTTACCCGCACAATTTCGCAACCGATTTCGTGTAACCGACGAATGGCAGCAACGGACCCTTCAATATCGAGGGTATCCTCATTAATCATGGACTGTACCACAACGGGAGAGCCACCGCCAATGGTCACGTCTCCCACTTGAACCGGACGGGTGGGACGACGATGGATGGTGGTATCAAATTCGGGTTTAGGTGAAGTTTGGGGTGTTTCGAGCGTTTGCATGATGGCTAAATATAAAATAATTTGGTAGCGAATTTATGAAAATAGAAGGGGAGACAATCCCACACTTCTCGGGACGGTATGGGCTGTATGCCTCAACTTAGCTATTTTACCAAGTCTCGAGACTTCCACTCAAACATCAGTATCGGTAATATTATTTATTGTTTAACTGTGGGAAATTAGCGATATAGTGAACATCAGCATACGTTTATTTAGGCATCCGTGGTAATGCAAGTTTCATTGCGCTCTCGACCCATTTTTGATCTGTTATCCGGCGTTTCTCTCCGACGACTCCGGTACCTGATGACCTATTGGTTGCGCCATAAACAAGGACGCAAAATGGTATTGTGGTTATCCGGCTCTTTAGGAACAACCCTGATGTTAGAGTGGAACCCGAAACTGGTGGGAGCTACTTTAACCGGTATGGGGTTGATGGGGTTGGTTTATTGGGGTCAAACCACTAACTGGCAAAGTCGTTGGTTGGGTTGCTATCAATTTTTGCAAAGTTGTCAAGGAAAATTGGCGATCGCAGTTTTAAGTGGCGGTTTTGGGTCAATTGGTAGTTATATTGCGCTTTATATTTGGTTGAATGCTGAAAACCGTTGGTTAGCCACTGGCTTGATTTTACAAGGGTTCGGGACGTTGTTAACGTTAGGTTTACTCAGTTGGCAATTATTGGATTTACCGAGAAAAAAACGGCAACATCGCTATCAAGAATGGGTATCACAGCTAACCGATACCCATGAATTAAAACGATTAATTGCTGTGGAAAGTTTATCTAATCTTTTAGAACAGCAACAATTAACTACTCAACAAATTCAACAACTTTCAGGCTATTTTTCCCTGATGTTAAAACAAGAAAAAAGTACAATCATTCGTGAAGCAATCTTAAAAGGTTGTCAATTATTGGCCTAGATGTAATGATAAGAGTAACCTTCCCTAACTTTAATATGTATGTTTAGGCTTAATAAAGTAATAAGAATAACTTTTTTGCTTATTCTGGCTATCTTCTTTAGCTTATCTTCATCCTTAATTAACCCTCCGGCTGCTTGGAGTCATCGTCCCCATGATGTGGTTGATCAAGTCGAATTATCTGCCAATTATGGCAACAATACAACTTTATTTATCATTGTTCGCGGTAATTTATTCAAGTCCCAAGATGGGGGGCAAACTTGGCAAAGATTATGGAAAGGATTGGATAATTTTGATAATTTAGTTGCCCTCAGTTTATCGAAAAAGGATGATGATGTTTTATTCACTTCTTCCTTATTTTATGGGATTTATAAGTCCAAAGATGGGGGTCAATCTTGGGCAAAAGTTAATCAAGGTTTAAATATTGAAGAAACTAAAATTGATTTAATCGAAATTTCTCCCAACTCGGATGACTTTGTTCTAGCAGCAGATAGTAAGAAAGGGATTTATAAGACAGAAAATGGGGGAGAAAGTTGGACCCAAATTTTCCAGAATGATCAAGAAACTAAAATTACTGAAATTGCTTTTATCCAGGAGCAACCAGAGACAATTTTAGTCGCCAATAATGTAGGAAATATCAAAATCTCAAAAGATAAAGGAAACAATTGGGAGGATTTTTTAAGCTTAAATCAGGGTCAGAAAATTATGGCTTTACAAGTTTCTCCTAATTTTGAAACCGATAAAACTATTTGGGTTGGAACAGAAAAAAATGGAGTCTTTAAAGTTACTGATGGTAAAGTTGCAGAAGAATTAAACAGTAAAAAGATAACAGATAAACTAATTCGAGATATCGCTTTATCTCCCAATTATAACACCGATTCTACCCTATTTATTTCTACTTGGAATAACGGAATATTTCGCTCGGAAGATGGGGGTCAAACTTGGCAAAATTTTACTCAAGGATTAACAAAATCGGAACAAGCAGACGAAAAACAGTTTAACGCACCTCATTTTGATGAAATTAGACTATCCAATAATTTTCCAGACGATCAAACCTTATTTTTGTCTGGGTTTGATGGTATTTTTAAATCAACGAATCAAGGAAAAACTTGGCAAAACTTAAACACTTTATCTTCTCGTATTGTTATTGGTCTGGCCGTTTCTCCTGATTATGAAAATGATTCGACCATTGCTACTATTGATTATGTTAGTACGGCTCATATCAGCTACGATAAAGGTCAGTCCTGGTCTTTGATGAAATATGGTTTAGAATTACCTAATTTTACTCAAAGTCTTCGTCCTCCTATCGATGACCCGAGACGTTTTTTTGATATTACTTTTTCCCCTAACTATGCAGAGGATAAAACACTTTTTGTTGGATTATTAAGAGATTACATCCTTAAATCGTCTGATCAAGGAAAACATTGGAAAATTATTAATTTACCCAACGTTCCTAATACCTTTGTTAGAGGTACATTGTTAGCAATTTCCCCTAATATATCTGAAGATAATACTGTTTATGTTGCTACTAATGCAGGAACTATTTATAAATCTACTGATAAGGGTGACACATTTTCAGTTCTAACAAACCTTAAACAACGAATTTCAGCCGTTACGATTTCCCCTAATTTTTCATTAGATAAGACACTTTATATCGCCAGTTTTGATGGTCTTTATAAAAGTGTTGATCAAGGAGTAAATTGGGAAAAACTAACCCAAGAAGAATCCTTGCAAAACTTGGTATGGTTGGGGTTAGCTATTTCTCCTAATTATGAAGAAGATAAGACCTTAATTGCTGGTAGTAGCAACGGGGTTTTTAAAACAACAGATGCTGGAAAAACTTGGGTTAGAATTGAGAGTTTACCTTACGAGAAAAACAGTCAAAGTAATCATATTTACGAAATAGCAATCTCACCGAATTACAAAAATGATCAGACTTTCATCGTTACAATCATGGGAAGAGGAACCTTCAAAACTGTGAATGATGGTCAAACTTTTTCATCAATTGATGATGACAGGATTTATTTGTCAAGAATCAATACTATCCCCTCCGCATCAATTCCAATCCAGTTTTCTCCATCCTATGCTGTTGATAATACTATCTATGGGTTTGGTTCTGCTGAACCTGAAGTTTACAAGTCAACAGATGGGGGAGATAGTTGGACAGTGATTCCTATTCCAGAAAGTCAGAAGAATTTAGTTGATTATGTTAATTATATCCCATTTGTAATCTATGCAGATCGTATCCATTTATTTAAACTAATTATTGCTTTATTTATTGCTGTGATTAGTTATTTCGTTTTAGGATATATTAAGGTGTTCAAAACCAACCGATTAATTATTAAACTAGGAGGAACTTTTCTCATCTTTGTTATTTCAATTATCCTGCTGTATTAAATCCAATCTCAACCGTTTAATGTTTGACAAGATTTGTGTAAAATTTTATGACACTCATCAAACTTATTCTTTGCTTTCTCTAATAAATCAGGGGAAATAGAAAAATCGAGGGGTCTGGGTTTTCTGATAATACGACCGGAACGAATATTCTCTTTAAAATCACCAATATTCCGTTTTCCAGTGGTGTTTAAAACCTGATAGTTTTCCGAAAAACCTTCCTGGGTTTCTAAGAAGTTTTGTAAAAAGGTAAAAACCGGCTCACTCTTATTAATCAGTTGATCATAAGTTAAGAAAAAACTTCGCTTTTTACTGTTAATAATAGATGAATATTTTGACAAAGTTTCTAAACGTTGACTATAATAATCAACGGCATTTTCTTGAGTCCAATGTGGCTTGTGATCAAGCATACTTGCTAAACTTCTGTTAGGTTCTCGAATCAAAAAAATAAAATAAAAATCCTCTGATTTTAATAGATTATTATTTAATAATTTCTTATCGTGCAACAGTTTATCTAAAATATAAGTATGATTCATTCGTAATTTACCTAAGTCTTGAAGATTGGTAAATTCTTGATTATGAAAATAAGCTTTATAATATAATGATCTTAAATCAGCTTCTAACTGATATTGAATGTGACTCTCTCCATACCCTTTTATAGCTGGATTAGAAATTAAAATATGGGTCAATAGAGAAGAACCAGAACGCATATGGCTTAAAATGAAAAGGACTTTATAAGGTTCCTGCTTCATAAAAACTTGATACGGATTATCACTTCTATTAATTCTAAAATGAAAGTATCGATAAATAATCTCGTTTTTTAAATGTCTAATAGATTCTCGTAAATTGTTCATAAGTTAATTCAGTTTTTTAAATAAAATGAGTGTCTAATTTTAAGCTAAGTAGCCATTATAATACAATAGACTTGTTATTTAAAAGTTCTTGCCAAGCTTCTAAAATTAGGTCATAATAACCAGCTTGTTCTAAAGGATAATTTCCCTGTTCAATCAGTTTAATCAGTTGTGGAACAGCTTGTATAAATTCAGCCGTATGCTTGGGTGGATGAATGGTCCAAGCGTGGGTAGAAGATAAATTTGCCCTCACAAAATCCGTATCTGATAACCGTTTACTGGTCATGGGTTCAAAGGATTCAATAGCACCTTGAACACGTCCTTTTGTTCTCCGTAATTTTCTTTCAATTTTTGCAGCGAACCACTGTAAAGGTTGTGGTAAATATCTAGACCATAAAGGCGGAAATTTCCACATCAAGGGAATAGGAGACAGTTGAGCAAATCGTTTTCTATCCACTAAATAAGCTCTCATACTAAAAAATTTATGACCATAAAACCCTCTTTCATCTTTAAAGAAATTGGGTGCATGAATAATTTTTCCTTCTGGATGAGGGGGACCACAAAGAGGACGAATAGTAGCAATAGTTGACACAGAATCCATCAATTTTATGGCTTCGGTAATCCAATCATATCCAGCATCTTGATGCAAGAACATATCAGCATCAAAGTGTAAATAATAATCGCTTTTTGCTGCTTCAATACAGTACAAAGAAGCATAAACCGTTGACCCTTTCCAGTTATGGGTATGATTAAGCATTTTAGGTGCTTGTTCAGGGCCAAAATACTTTTCATAAATGGTATGAATAAGGTCTGGATGGTAATCAATTTTAGCCACCCTATCCATAATTCCTTGGTCTATCAACGTTTGACAAGCTTGGTCTAATTGTTCTTGACTTCCTGTATCATATCGATAACGTTTTTCCCCAATTAAGGGGGCCGTATCCATCGCCAAAACTCGCTCAACAAAGGGATAATTACAAGAACGAATTAAGTGGGGAATGGTATGCAGCATATAAGGAACATCCGTTCGTGCTACTAAAATCCAGAGTGATACAGGGGGTTGAATTGGTTTAGGAGTATTCATCTAATCATTAATAACTAGGGTTGACTGTGGAATTTTTCTAAATCACTTTCTGAATAATATTTATCAACTAATTTTTTAATCATCATAACATCTTCCTGATTCGTTTTCTCGTATTCTTGTTGGTCTGCTCTAATTTTTAATAGATGGTTTTCTAGATTGTCTGATGTTAGCAAAACTCCAAAGCTAGAGGGAATGGGATATTTTTTATCCTCATAATCAAAGACTTTACTTAGCACTAAATCTCCTAGAGGTTTACTAAAATGAGAAGACTCATAATACCATTGCATTTGGGTCGTTTTATCTTCAGAATTTGGCACGGTTTCTGTTGTAAACTCGTTGTAACCACTAAAATCCCAAATAGGAAAAGGAGAGGTATTAAATTTAGCCGCTTCTTCTTCGTTGATTTTCACTAATTCCCGCTTCCATTCCTCAAATTTATCCCATAATTTTAGGTGGCGAATAATTTCCCATTGACGAGCATGGCTAGGATTGATAATCATCCGAAAGTCAATGTTATCTTTGTATGCAGTTCTGAGTAATGTTCGATAATATTCCCAATAATTTTCTCCCGTTTCTGTGTTAATAAAACCATATTTTTTATAAGGAGGAGGTAAATATAGGGTTTGTGTAAAGATGGTTTCAGTAACAGCAAAGGCTTTTTGATATCCTGCTCCTTTCACAATTTCTTCTGGTTTATGTTTCCAGGCTCTTTGACCATTTTTTAAGTAAGGGGTTCCTTTATTTTTTGATTTTTGTTGACGAATCGTATTTAAGCTCGAATTAAACCCATCTTCTGATAAAAAAACAGGCAAGATATCGTGATATGGATAGAAAAAATTAGGTTGATTATCAACAGTTGTGGCCAGTCGTTTTTCACTAAAATCTGGTTTACTAGAACGATAAGCATTAAACATATAAAAATCTAACCCTACCACAGTTTGCTTTAGGGGTTGTACTTTGTGCGCGTGTTGAAAATAGCGCAATAGTTCATAAAAACTAACGGCTGATAGACCCAAATTATAACGGGGTTGAGCTTGGAGGTTCCATCCTGGATGTTCGGTATCGTAAGCTTGTTCGGCGCGAGAAGAGCCTAAAATGATAGCTTGGGGGGCTAATCGACTGACAATATTAGCCTTAGCCAAACGTAAATGATCACTAAATTCGGGTTTTAACTGGTTTAATCCTTTGATTTCGGGAGAACCTACCACACGATAAGGGTCAATTAATCCGTTAAAAAAGGCAAAACAGATACTAACAGTTGAGAAGGATAATAACCAGATTTTTAGATAGGTTGTCGGCTTAATTGTCATTACACTAAAATTGGAAATATAAAAATTCACTAATTTTTGAGAGTTTAATTAAACACAGAAAATTAAACAACGCAATAATAACTGACCAAGTATAACTGGGTCGCCATTTTAACCATTTTGGCATGGGATATCTTGACTTGATTTTGTAGGTTAAAAGGGCTGGATTATAATTGTTCATAATTTGTTGCGTATTCGGTAGAAAAACGGTAATCAAAAATAAAATTAAAAATAATTTGTTGGGAAATTCAAAGCCCTTGGTTGACAAAGAAAAACCATTAAAACCTATCATGGATTCTACAATATGTAAAGCACTGTCTAGGGTTGTTGCTCGGAAAAAGACCCAAGCAAGGACAACAACGATAAAAGTGATAATTTGGCCTATAATTTGACCAAAAATAGTCGATTGAGTTAAGTCTTGTTTGAGAACATAACGACGAAAATTATGCCAACCATTATTAATGACCAAGTAACAGCCATGCAACCCTCCCCAAATGACAAAAGTCCAACCGGCACCATGCCAAAGTCCTCCTAATAACATGGTGACCATGAGGTTAATATATCTTCTCGTAATCCCCTGACGATTTCCTCCCAAGGGTATGTATAAATAATCCCTTAAAAATCGCGATAAGGTCATGTGCCAACGCCTCCAAAATTCGGTGATGTTAACAGATTTATAAGGAGAATAAAAGTTCAAAGGGAGAATAATACCAAACATTCTGGCAATACCAATAGCCATATCAGCATAACCAGAAAAATCAAAATATAACTGGAAAGTGTAAGCTAAAGCCCCTAACCAAGCTGCTAAAAACGTTAAAGATTGTCCTTGTTCTGCTGCGGTAAAGACGGGATTAGCATAGATAGCAATACTATCAGCTAAGACAACTTTTTTAAATAGTCCAATCGAAAAAATAGACAGACCAACAGCAATATTTTCCCAGTTAATACGATAGGTTTCTTTTTGTTCAAATTGGGGGATCATTTCTTGATAATGAACAATAGGACCGGCAATTAATTGGGGAAAAAAGGTAACAAATAAACAATAATTTAAGAAGCCACTATTTTTAAGTTTGTTCTGATAAGAATCAACTAAATAGGCAATTTGTTGAAAGGTAAAAAAGGAAATCCCTAGGGGTAAAATAATATTTTGTAAGTTGAAATCTAAGGAATTATTACCTAATACAGTAGCGATATTAGCAACTAAAAAATGAGCATATTTAAAATAGCCAATACAGGCTAGATTAGCTATAATTCCTATGATTAATAAACGAGAAGATAAGGGCTTATTTTTGATTTGTTTATTAATAAGATTGCCGAGAAAATAATTAAAAATAATAGAGGTAATAATTAAGAGGAGATATTTAGGGTTCCAATATCCGTAAAAAAATAAGGAAGCAGCAACTAACCAACCAATAGATAAAACACGACTTTTAAAAATACTTAGGGTAAAGAATCCTAAAAGAACAATCGGTAAAAATAGAAAAATGAATTCATAAGAATTAAATAACATAATCTTAAGAAACTTTGGCTAGTATGCTAACTCAATCATCATCATGATAAAAGTTAATGCTACTCTAGCACAAAATGTACGATTATGTTCCTCTAGAAGCCTTTAAGCTACGTCCACAATGTAAACCCAATCTGCATAATCTGGGTCTCTATTTTCTGTAATAGCGAATAACTTATCTTTTAATTTTTCGGTAATGGGACGATGAGAAGAAAGTTTAAAGGTTTCAATTTGTTTAACCGGGGCTATTTTAGCTGCAGTTCCACATAAAAAGACCTCATCAGCAATGAATAATTCTGATTTATCGATGGGTCTTTCAATGGTGGGAATGCCTAAATTTTTAGCTAGGGTTAAAACACTATCTCTGGTAATTCCTTCTAGGATATCTTGTTCAAATCCAGGGGTGATTAATGTCCCATTTCTAATAATAAAAATGTTCATGCCGGTCGCTTCACAAACTTTCCCCTGAGAGTTCATTAAAATAGCTTCATCAAATCCCGATTCAACTGCTTCTGTTTTAGCTAAGGCAGAGGTGATATAAGCAGCACTAATTTTACCTCTTAAGGGAAAACTTCTGTCTTCTTGACGAGTCCAAGAACTAATGCGACAACTAATGCCATCAGGGGAAAGATAGTCACCCATTTCTAACCCATAGACAAAAAAGTTCTTTTCAATATTGTGAAGTCTAGGGGCAATTCCCAGTCCTGAACTGTATACTAAAGGGCGAATATAAAAGGATTGAGTGGGTTTATTTTTCTTGACAAAATCGATAATAATTTGCTGTAGTTTCTCTGGGGATAATTCATAATTGAGAAACTTGGCACTTTGACATAAACGTTGACAATGACGATCTAAACGAAATAATAGAATATGTTGGGGATTGTTAGGGTCAGGAATTCCGCGCATTCCACCAAAAGCTGCCGTCCCGTAATGTAGGGCATGGGTTGCTATAGAGAGTTTAGCATTTTCAAAAGGGACAAATTCATTCTCAAAATAAGCAATTGGCAGAAAAGTGTGCATTTTGTCTTCCGTTATCCTTTCAGGGCTTCAGATAGTCTTGATATCCAGGACTTTTATTATAACCGTGAACTACCAACACTGAATCAAAGATTACGGTGTGGGCTTCCTACCCAATAAACTGCTCTCTATGACCCGAAGGTATAGCGAGCCTTACGTTTAGGCGATAGGCTTTATCCCGCGTTCCGCAGGTCAAAAGTTGTGTTTCTCAGCTACCCTGTTCATTTTGCTATTCCAGGCTTTAAGAGGAACATCGAGGTTGGCGCAATCCTTCAAGGATTGGTGGTGTCTAGGTTTTATACAACGGGGAGTTCGCCCACCACAACTACTCTCTCTTATCCCGCTTACTTGTATTATATCAAAATTATTGCCCCTTAATTGCCCTTAAATTTTTCCTAACCAACCCCTTAAATTTTCCTGTTGAAGCGGGGACGGATTTTCAATTTGCACTATCTCATAGCTACTGGGTTGAGGTTGGCCTAAGGTCACAGATAGGGTTCTTAATTCATCTTGGTGAAAGACGCTTACGGAAATGATTTCGTTGGGTTGATGGTCTTTCAAACGTTGGCTTAGGTCCTCGGCTGTTACCCGTATTCCATTAATAGCTAATAATTCGTCTTCTGGATCAATTCCTTCTATAAAAGCTGGTGATCCTTTCTCGACAAATTTAATGATTTCTTTATTATTTTCCGATTGCACTCTGATGCCTAAATAGGGAATACTCTCGGATTCTTTACTGGGTTTAACTTGTAACCCAAAAGGCATTAAATACTTGTTAAAGGGCAATTCTTCTGTGCTATCGATATACAAATTGAAAAAGCTTTGTAAGTCCATATCTGCTACCGATTCGATCACTCTTTGTAGTTGATGGGGAGTAAAGCCAATTTCTGACTTGCCGAATTGTTCCCACATCTGCATCAGAACGTTATCTAAAGAGCGTTTGTTTTGATGTTTAGCTCGAATCAATAAGTCTAAGAGAAGAGAGACTAATTCCCCTTTTAAATAGTAGGAGATTTGGCAATTATCACTATTATTATCTCGTCGATATAATTTGATCCAGGCATCAAAACTGGATTCGCTTAGGGGTTGAACTTTACGACCTGGGGTACTTAAAAAACGGGTGATATCTTTACTTAATATTTCTAAGAACTTTTTAGCATTATAAACGCCAGCCCTTAAAGGAATAACCATATCATAATAACTGGTGGTTCCTTCGGAAAACCATAAAGAAGGGGTATAATTTTCCTGTTCATAATCGAAGGTTTCTAAAGCTTTTGGGCGAATGCGTTTTACATTCCATAAATGGAAAAATTCATGGGCGACTAATTGTAGGAAACGATTGTATTTATCTGTATCTTTAAAATTAAAACGAGAATAAATCAAAGAACAAGATTTTTTATGTTCTAAACCCCCAAAACTATTATGGGTGAGATGGAGAATAAATAAATAGTCATCGTAAGGTAATCCGCCGAATAATTCAGCCTCTGTTTCGATAATCTTTTGGGTATCTTCTATAAGTTGATTGGGTTGAATATTACCCGTTCCCCAGATAGCATATTGATGGGGTTTACCTAAGACTTCAAAGGAATAAATGGCGTGATTACCAATCTCAAAAGGACTATCCACTAAGGTGTCAAAATCTTGAGCATAAAATTGATTAACTTTGCCAGGGATGGGGGGTAACCCGGTGCTAATTTTCCAGGTAGAATTAGGGGGAATAATTTCAACGGTAATGGGGGTTGCTTCTAACCCTGGAATGAAATAGAATAAAGCAGCCCCATTAAAATAGCCATGAGTATGATCTAAATGGTTGGTTCTAACGGTTAATTCATTGGCAAACACGCGATAAGTAATTAGAATATTTTCAACTTCTTTGGTTTCGACTTCCCAATGATTCTTACTAACTTTTTGACTAACCAGTTTTTTTTGTTTATCTTTAGAGACTGCTTTAAAATCTTGAATATGTCGAGCATATTCTCTAACTAAATAAGAACCAGGTGTCCACACTGGCATTTTTAAATTTAGGACAGGGTTTGACCAGTGTTCAATTTGTAACCCCACCTCAAATAAATGGGAATTGGGGTTACTCATTTTAACGAAATAAGTTAAACAAGGTAAAGGGTGATTAAGGGTCTTCGTCTCAGTAATGGTTGATTGAGTCATTATTATAATTAAATTTGTTTAGCAAAATGGTTTAGCTGTTTAAGATTGGTTAAAAACAAAATTTCACGAGAGGGATCACTTTCAAGACAACCTTGCTGTTGTAATTGTCCAATAATCTGTTGACATTCATCTAAAGAAATATCGGCAATATCAGCTAGGTCTTGGTCAGGAATATTGAAAATTTCTGCTCCTTCTTCTATTAATTTACCATAGGTTTCTGCTAACTTAATTAAAGTTTTAATGAGCTTAATTTTTGGGGTTTGTTGATGTAATTGAAATCGACGATAAAGGTGACGAAATCGCCTGACGCTAAGTTGCAACATTTTATGATGAATTTGAGGGTCTTTAAAGAGCATCTGTAAAAAACGTTGGGCTGAGATAGTGAGTAATTCAACATCAGAAAGAGCAATTACGTCTATGTACTTAAGAGACTCGTCTAAGACCTCCATTTCTCCAAAAAAGTCTCCCTTGCCAAGAATTTCTAGGACAACTTCTTGGTGATTATAGCGAGAACGAACTTTCACCCAACCCGATGCGATAAAGTAAACCCCCTTTCCCCAGTCATTTTCTTTTATAATTTCTTCGTGGTGACCATAATGTTCTTCATCGACCACAGACAGTATCCATTCTAACGTTTCCGGATTCGCTACACTCAACAGGGGGAATAGCTCGACGATTGCTTGAGTTTCCATTAAAGGGGTTTTCGGACGGCACTAAATAAGAGATTCAGGAATATCAATGGATTGAGTTTTCCTTATGGTTTAACCATTTACTTTCATGATAAACCCCATACACACCATAAGTCTAGGGTGATCAGATATTTAACGATTCTCAATTGTCCAAACTTCAAAAATTGTTATATTATCGGGAGGATCACAAGCACAACTAGAGAATTTTCATGGGTAGAAAGTATCACGTTTACGGTATCGGTAATGCTTTAGTTGACATGGAGTTCCAAGTCACGCCTGAATTACTACAAGAATTAAAGATTGATAAAGGGGTGATGACGTTGGTGGATGAAGTCCGTCAAGGGGAAATTATTGCTAAATTTAATGGTAATCTTTGTAAACAAAGTGGCGGGGGTTCGGCTGCGAATACAATGGTAGCATTAAGTCAATTTGGGGCGAAGGGTTTTTACTCTTGTAAAGTGGCTAAAGATGAAGCGGGATTTTTTTATTTAGAAGACTTACAAAACTGTGGTTTAGACACCAATGTTCACGATGAAAAAGAGGTGGATGGAACCACAGGGAAATGTTTAGTTATGGTTACCCCTGATGCTGATCGCACCATGAATACTTTTTTAGGAATTAGTGGCGGTTTATCGGAATCTGAGTTAGTTCCTGAAGCAATTACTGATTCTGAATACTTATATATGGAAGGTTATTTAGTGACCTCTCCTACAGCAAAAACTGCTGCGATTAAAGCAAGAGAAATGGTAGAAAGTGCTGGCGTTAAAACTACTTTTTCTTTATCTGATCCGAATATGGTAGACTTCTTTAAAGAGGGGTTGTTAGAGATAATTGGTTCGCAAATTAATTTTATTTTTGCTAATGAATCAGAAGCCTTAAAAATGGCAGATACTCAAGATTTTTCTGAGGCGATTGCCTATTTTAAAACGTTATCTCAAGGGTTTGCTATAACCAGAGGATCGCAGGGATCAGTGGTTTTCGATGGACAAGAATTGATAGAAATCACTCCTTATCCAGTAAAGGCTATTGATACGGTTGGGGCTGGAGATATGTATGCTGGCGCATTCTTATATGGGATTACTCACGGCATGAGTTATGCTCAGGCTGGAGATTTAGCCTCTCGTGCCTCTTCTCGTATTGTCACTTGTTATGGACCTCGTTTAGAAACAGAAACCTTAAAAGAATTACTGAATGCTTAAAAAAGCAATCACAGCTAAGCTTAAATACCCTGTTATTTTTCTCCGAGGCTACGGCCTCGGTAGCTTAAATTTAGGAAAATCACTGCTATAATAGTACAAGATAACTTAAAAATAATTTGGTAATAACGAGGCATTTATTATGTTAAGCCAATTCCGAAAACATTACCCTGAAGGAAGTTTAGTCAGCGAGTTAGTGACCATCGATCACGGTAAGTATATTGTGAGGGTATTATTACAGAATAAAGGTGTAACCCTAGGAACAGGATTAGCAGCCGATAATAAAATTGAAATTGCAGAAGATCGAGCCATAGAAAGAGCATTAAACAGTCTTATCTTAGACAATAAAACCATTAAAACTGACGGAAGTCGAAATTTAAACACTGAGGTTAACACAGGTGTTAAACCGTCAGAAAAAAAAGTCTCTTTACCCCCAGAAACCCCTCAACCTAAACCCAGGGTTGACGTATCATCGCCGCCTCCAGAAAACCACCCTGAACCTGTTTCTAAAAAAGAAGAAATAGAAGAAATAGAAGAGAAAAAAGAACAAGAAAAACCATCCCTTGAAACCACAGATATGCCCGAAAAACAATCTTCTGAAAAACGAGTTAAAACTCCATCAAAATCGAAGAAATCACCACCAGTTGAACCTGAAATAGAAGATAAACCTTTACCCATTCCTGAGACAATTCAAGAACCAGAAATTGAGGAAACCAGTTTGCCTATTGCGGAAATACCTGAAGAAACAGAGATAGAAGAGACTCAGCCGTTAGTAGAAGAAGAAGTGCTTGATTTCTCAGAAATTATTGCCCGTTCTAATGCAGAATTAAAACGGTTAAAATGGACAACAGAACAAGGCCGAGAATATTTAATCAGAACCTATGGAAAGCGATCGCGTCAAGTGTTATCTGACGAAGAATTATTAGAATTTTTGCGTTATTTAGAAAGCTTACCAACCCCCTCCTAAAACAGTTTTCAATTAAGTAGGTTTATTTTAATTACTGTTCTGAATGACCGTCATATTCTAAAATAGAATCCCATGAAGACTTTATTTTCCCTCCCCAACATCCCTTCTTGCGCTTGGAAACGTCCTATCGGTCAAGGATGGGAGCATCCCTACACAGTACGCTATGCTAGTAACTTAGATGACGGTCCTTGGCACGGAATGCCTTTAGGTGGGTTTGGTGCCGGCTGTATTGGCCGTTCCCCTCGTGGTGATTTTAACCTTTGGCATTTAGACGGGGGGGAACACGTCTTTAAAAGTATTCCATCCTGTCAGTTTAGTATTTTTGAACAATTAGAAGATGGTACAGCACAAGCTTATGCGTTAGCAACGGAACCCCCGGAAGATAAAACCCTATCCCGTTGGTCTTGGTATCCTCAAGAAAAGGGAACGTATTCGGCACTTTATCCTTGTAGTTGGTATCAGTATGAAGGGGTGTTTCAAGCTGAAATTTATTGTGAACAGTTTTCTCCCATTATTCCTAATAACTATCAAGAAACCAGTTATCCTATTGGTGTATTTGAATGGACGGTAAAAAACCCGACGGATAAACCCATTACCCTGAGTATTATGCTCACCTGGCAGAATATTGTGGGTTGGTTTACTAATGCCATTAAATCCCCTGAAATTACGGTTAGAGATGATGGCAGTCCAGAGTACGAATATCAACCAAGATGGGGTCATAGTACAGGGAATTTTAATCAGTGGGTACAAGACAATTTTCGGGTGGGTTTTATTCTTAATAGATTACAGCCTCATGAGCAAGTGAGAGAGGGAGAAGGACAGATATGTATTGCCAGTGTAACTAATCCCAGTGTTGAGGTTTTTTATCTAGGAAAATGGAATCCAATGGGGGATGGTTCTGAAGTTTGGGACTATTTTGCTATGAATGGATCATTGCCTGATCAAGAAGATGAAACACCCGCCGAACCAGGGGAACAAATCGCAGCAGCTATGGCCATACGGTTTACCATTAAACCAGGAAGAGTCAAGAAGATTCCTTTTATTTTAGCTTGGGATTTACCCATTACAGAATTTGCTTCAGGGGTGCAATATTATCGGCGTTATACTGATTTTTTTGGTCGTAATGGACAGAATGGTTGGGCAATGGTAAGAACCGCTTTAAAACATTCTGATGTTTGGCGAGAAAAAGTAAAAGAATGGCACAATTCTATTCTTAAGCAGGACAATTTACCTGACTGGTTAAAGATGGCTCTGTTTAACGAATTATACTTATTAACGGATGGGGGAACCCTTTGGACAGCAGCATCTGAGACTGATCCTGTTGGACAATTTGGTGTCTTAGAATCGATGGATTATCGTTGGTATGAAAGTTTAGATGTAAGATTATATGGATCGTTTGGGTTATTAATGTTATGGCCTCGTTTAGAAAAAGCAGTAATAGAGGCATTTGCACGGGCAATTCCTAGCAGTGATGATACCATTAGAATTATTGGTTATAACCAGGCTGAAGGGTTACGAAAAGCTAAGGGAGCAACCCCCCATGATTTAGGCGCACCCAATGAACACCCTTGGGAAAAAACCAACTATACCAGCTATCAAGATTGTAATCTTTGGAAGGACTTAGGGAGTGATTTTGTCTTACAAGTTTATAGAGATTTCTTGTTAACAGGGGGAGATGATATTGAATTTTTATGGGAATGTTGGGAAGCGGTTCCAGAAACGTTAAATTATCTCAAAGCATTTGACCTAGATAATGATGGTATTCCCGAAAATTCTGGCGCACCGGATCAGACATTTGATGATTGGGAATTACGGGGGATTAGTGCTTATTGTGGGGCATTATGGATTGCTGCTTTAGAAGCTGCAATAAAGATAGGTAAACTATTAATAGAGACACCGCCTAATAATCCACAATTAGAACCCGAAAATTATCCAGAATCTATCGAAAAAGAACTAGAAAAATATAAGAATTGGTTACAACCATCTCGTAGAATTTATCACTCCACTTTATGGAATGGAGAATACTATAAATTAGATAGTGAAAGCGGTTCTGATGTAGTCATGGCTGATCAATTATCGGGTCAATTCTATGCCCGTTTATTGGGGTTACCTGACGTAGTTGAACAGGAATATACCCTCTCAGCTTTAAACAAGGTTTATGACGCTTGTTTCTTAAAGTTTCAAAACGGAGAATATGGGGCAGCAAACGGCATGAAACCCGACGGTACTCCAGAAGATCCTAACTCCACTCATCCCCAAGAAGTATGGACAGGAATTAATTTTGGTTTAGCTTCATTTCTAATACAAATGGGGATGAAAGATGAGGCGTTAAAATTAACCGAAGCAGTGGTTAAACAAGTGTATGAAAATGGGTTACAGTTTCGTACTCCTGAAGCTATTACCGCAGTGGGAACCTATCGCGCTTGTCATTATTTAAGGGCTATGGCTATCTGGGGAGTATATTATCAGTTATCAGGTATTCAGTCATCAGTCATCAGTTAAAATAAAAGTGTAGGGTGGGCAATGCCCACCTTACATTAACACTTCTTTAAATCTTTCAAAAATAATTCACGATACTCAACTTGCACATTATTCCTCCAAATATTCTAATGCCGTTTTGTGGTCTAATAAAGGAGTGGACTTTGCTTCATCCATTGCTTGATTGATACAATAATCTTCTAATCTATCTGATAACTCATCTAAGGTAATTTCCTCTTCAGGAAATATTTGTTTCCATACTTCGATTGGGATAACAACCCCTGTTGCTTTACCATTTGAATCTTTCAGGTACTCAATTTCTAACATTTAATGCCTCCGACTACCATTAATTTAATTTTAACGCTTTGCTTGATGAGGGTTATCGCTACTATTATAAATATTTTATCATTAATTATGTCTATATTGTTATTTTTAGTTTGAAATGATCTATGATAAGAATAGTGTCTAATTTATTCAATTATGGCAACCAATGATCTCTTAGAAGCGTTTCGCAAAACTTATAGAAATTTACAACTTCAACCATTAATTACTCCTGAAGAATTAGCTGATTTTAGGGTTGAATATGGTACTCGTATGAGAGCAGAATTAGAACAAGTTGTTGAAGATTGTTCTCATACTAATAATAAGGTGATTTTTGGTGGACATAGAGGGTGTGGTAAATCAACATTATTAGCTGATTTTGGTCGTCGTATTCGTGATCGTTATTTTGTCGTTTTTTTCTCCATTGCTGACATGATAGAAATGTCAGATATTAATCATATTAATATTTTGTTTGCGATCGCAGTACAAATGATGGATCAAGCAGAGAAAGAAAATATTACCATAAAAGAGTCTATCCGCAATAATTTTTACAAGTGGTTTGCAACAAAAACAAGAACTAATATTGAGGAGTTCAAAAGAGAAGGTAATCTAGGTGTTAACTTATTAGAATGGATCAAATTAACATTAAAAACGAATTCTACAGTTAGAGATGAGTTAAAAGAAGAATTTAAACAAAAACTGTCTGATTTGATTGCTCGTATTAATGAGATAGCTAGTGTTATTCAAAATGCTACGGAAAGAGATATTTTAGTGATTATTGATGATCTAGACAAACTTGATTTACCTATTATTCGTGCTATTTATTACGATCATGTTAAGGTATTGATGCAGCCTAGCTTTCGTATTATTTATACCGTTCCCATTGCAGCAATGCGAGAAATTAGTTTAAGACGAACCTTGGAAACTGAAACCAGTAATCAAGTAAAATTTATGCACGTTTCTAAGTTTTTTAAGCAAGGAGAAAATAGAAATACGGATGCTGTTCCTAATCCAAAAGAAGTTGATATTTTCCGAAAATTATTACTTAAGAGAATTGCTAGTGATTTAATTGAATCTGAAATTTTAGAGCAAATTATTTTAAAAAGTGGAGGTGTTTTACGAGAAGCAATTCGCATTATGAATCAATGTTGTACCGAATGTTTATTATTGGTTCGCATGGAACCAGAGAATAAAGACATTAAAATTAATCAAAAAGTTTTGGATCAAGCTTTGAATAATTTACGAAATGATTTTGCAGATCCTTTATCAAATTCTCATTACCGAATATTAACAACAATCTATAAAACGTTTACTCCTGATAATAAAGATGATGAAGAAAGACAGAAATTTCTTGATCTTTTGCATTTTCTTTATGTTTTAGAATATCGCAATGCTGATTCATGGTACGATGTTCATCCTATTGTTATCGATTTATTGAATCGTAAAGGTTTCCTATTAGAATCATAAAGGTTAATAAATTATGTCGTTAGAAACTTCTTTAAAATTAAGTAATGAGAATAATCGTAGTTATCAAGGATTATTGAGTGTTATTGAAGCAAGCGAAAACACTTTAAGCATATTAATTGCTGTCTGTGATGATAGGAGATTACGAGATAAAATAATAGAAGCTTACGAACAAGAATTATCCCCTAATATTGCCAGTTATCATACTCGTCTTGATCAAAATGAACCCAGTTTAAGAGCAGCTATTTATAAAATTGTTCAATTAGAAGCGTTTAAAAACAATGAAAAAAATGTACTTTTAACTATCACCGGTTCAGAAGATTTATTATTTATTCGTAATAACGGTGAAAAGTCCCAACAAGAGAAATTTTTTGGTTATTTACAATGGACAAGGGAAGGGTTAAGAGAATTTCCGTATCCCATTGTTTTATGGGTAACCAATCAAATTTTAGTTAATTTAAGTCGAAAAGCACCGGATTTTTGGAGTTGGCGAAAAGGAGTATTTCATTTTCTTCCTGAACCCTCTTTAACGCCTGTTTTACCACCAGAAACAGATGAAAAAATTATTTTTTATGACCATTTGAAAGAAAATTATTCAGACTCTTTATCTTGGGAAGATTTAGAAGAACTTATTACTAATACTGAAAAGAAAAGAGGCAAAAATGATCCTAATTTAGTGACCCTTTATAACCGTTTAGGAAAGGTTTATTTTAATCGTATTAGAAGCGGTGAAGCAGTTAATTTTCCTGATGAAAAAGAAAAGGCATTACACTGTTATTGTAAAGCATTAGAGATTTCTAGAGAAATAGGAGATGGATATGGAGAAGGCCGTTCTTTACAAGGTTTAGGAATTATTTATGATTCTTTAGGACAATATCAAAAAGCCATTACTTATCATCAACAAGCTTTAGAAATCTTTAAAAAAATTAGGGATCAGGAAGGAGAAATTATTTCTTTAATTGGTTTAGCTAATGCTTGTTATTCATTAGGTAAATATGAAAAAGCGATTAGCTTTTACCAAAAATCTTTAGATATGGCTAAGGAAATTGAAGATAGTCAAAGTGAAGCATATTCTTTAATGGGTTTAGGTATTTCTTATAAAGTGTTAGGAGAGTATCAAAAAGCTATCGATTTTCAGCAACAGTGTTTAGAAATATCAAGAAAAATTAAAAATAAGCTTCAAGAAGCTACTTCATTAAATAACTTAGGTATTATCCACAAAAATAGACAAAACTATCAAGAAGCAAGGAAATTATATCAACAATCTTTAGGAATATATATGGAAATAGGAGATAAAAAAGGAGAAGCTAATTCTTCATATAATTTAGGGATAGTATATAGACATTTGAACAAATATAAAGAAGCTATTAATGCTTTTGATAATGCTCTTCAATTGTATCAAGATATGGGACTTAATAAAATGGTCAAATATTGCCGTAAGCAACTTAAGACTTTATGTAAGAAATCCTCTCTTTTTGATATAAATAGGAATTTGCTGCTGTTTGTCCTGATAATCTTCTTTAACCATTTCCCAAGCACCTTTTAATTCTTCTAACGCTTCTTGAGGACTATCCCCAAACGCAGAAATATTCGGCAACTTTTGAAAATGCGCCAACCAGTCCCCTTGTTCATCCACATATAGATTAATCACAAAACCATCAAAATCGTAATTATCTAGAGACATTATTCTTCCTCCTGATATTTAATCAATCATTGAACTTGATCAAATTGACGGATAACGTTATACGTCACAATAATAATTCTAATATTGCACCCTGAGATAACTATCTTTGCTTAACTTGACAGTCCCCACTCGCAAGCTAAAATCAAAGTAGTCAAATCAACAATTATCCTCTTATGTATGACTGTAACGACCTATAAATGGACGATTGAGAAATGGCACGAACTGGTTGACTCTGGGGTGTTAGACGGACAAAAAGTAGAATTGTTAGAGCAGAATATCGTTAATATGAGTCCAGAAGGGATTGAACATAGTTATACTACCGAAAATGTAGTTATTTATTTGCGAAATTTATTGTCAAATTTAGCTCACGTCAAAGAATCTCACCCCATCACCTTAGATAACTCCGAACCGGAACCAGATATCGCTATCGTCAGACTCCCAGAAACTATTTATCGTCATCATCATCCCTACGCTGAAGATATTTACTGGTTAATCGAAATATCCCAAAGAACCCTCAAGAAAGATTTAGAACAAAAAAGCTTTACTTATGCGCGTAACGGTATCCCCGAATATTGGGTAATTGATTTACAAAATAAACAAGTCATTGTTCATACCCAACCCAGGGACAATAAATACTCAGAAGTTACTACACACCGATCTGGCGTTATTTCACCTTTAGCGTTTCCTGAGATCGAAATTATTTTACATAAATTGTTGCTGTTTTAACCCTAACCGAATTTCAGCTAATGAGTTGATACGCACCCCGTAAAATCATCACCCACAAGCAAACAGCAGACAGTACATATATACCAAAACGAGCAAGAACAATATTGACGGTGCAGTGTATGACGCTATGAATCACTCGGAAGATAAAGAACCCATAAGCACAGTAAATATATACTATATCCACGGTACTCGACCAAGCCAAATAGAGACAGACTGCATAGAAAAGAACCGGAAGCTCAAACAGATTTTTGAGATTATTCGCAGGATAGTTTATTTGTTCGGGAATGATCTGAATTAATTTTTCAGGGGTTGAGAGAAAACTCGGTTCTGGTTTGTTAGCAAAAATCCAAGATAACCGTCGAATATACATATATATCCACACCAGAAGCGTAAGGATCATTACTCCAAAAAACGGGACGAATATTTGTACTGTATCGATTTTCGTTTCCATTAGTATCCCCAGAAAATTCAATTTTAAATTCATACACGCTTCCCTGAAATAGCAGATTGATAATAGGGTAAGGTGGGCAAATTAGAAACTTATTGAACACAACAGTAATATTCTAAAACATTGCCCACCTGACAAGTTTATATGACAAGTGGGGAAACATAAATAAACGCACAATGTGGGCAATATTAATTAAACTGTAAAGCTTTATATAAAAGTCGTTCTAGCTATTGCCCACCCTACAATTATTTTCTAAATTTCCACACTCTTTCTTGAAATGGTAGATTGATAAGCAGCTTCGCCAATTTTTAACGCATATAAACTCGATTCTGGCGCAATATATAAAGGTTTATTCTCAAATAAATGGTCTAAAACTATCTTTGTATCCAACGCAAATAAACCCCGACGACTTTCTAATTCTATGGGTTGTATTCCGGCTTCTGTAATTAATTTTCCTTCTATCCCTTCAAAAATAATTTTCCCCTTTTCTCCGTGGATTTCAAACGTGCGATCGCTTTCAATAAAAATATCCCCTTTACCATAAATTAAGTCCACAATCAAGTCATTTTTAAACAATAATTGAGCATCGCATAAACACCCATGATAATAGTCTTTTTCTGCTCTATCCCAATACTTTTCATGACAATTAACACTCTGAACCTCTCCAAATAAATGAGTAAAACGGTGAATTCTTGGTAACGCTGCCTTAAACGGAAAACCAAATAATTGCTGATTAAATGTCCATCGTATCGGTGCAGGATTTTTCACATCAATTGTTACATAACGTCCATAAAATACCTTGCCAATTTTCGGTAAATGTTTCTGAACAGCGCGGTACATTCCCCCTAAAATTTCGATATGTTCGATGTGTAATAGTTTGTCTTTTTTTTTCGCTAATTCTAATAACTCCACTCCTTCGGTATAGTCTAAAGATAAAGGATATTCTATAATAACGTTTTTATTATTTTCTAAAGCTAATTTTGTAATCTTTCCATGCAGTTTATTAGCATTACAAATGATCACTAAATCTAAACTTTCATCTGTAACTAAATCTTGCCAATTTTCATAAGAAGAAATGTTATAAGACTGACAAAAATCAGCTACATTATCCGCAGTATATCCTGTCACACAACAAAGTTGAGATCGCTCATCTTCAATAAACGTTTCGGCCCGTCGTTTTGCTGCGTATCCGGTACCAACAATACCCACTTTAAGAGGATGAGAAAACTGAGAAGTAAGAGACATCCTTATCCTACCTAATAAATATGCAAAACCCTATTATCCCACTTTCTGGAGACTGAGAACCCGATCTCATGGACTACTTATCGACTTAAGTCATGAATCAGTATCATAAATATAACTAATACTAATAAGTGAGGAAATACAGGACGAAAAGCTCATCAGGGGATGTGCTGTTAAGCACTATTAAGCTTAGGTTATAGAGTTTATTATCTGGACACCATTCTCCACTAACTAATAAGTCTTGATATATAAGTAAAACTTATTTTAAGTTTATTTAAGAATCTCATTACTAATGCCTCATTTACTATGGGTCTTTTTCCTTTAGTATCGAAAATGAGCTTATAGTTGAGGCTTACTTGTATAAGCGTCACTATGAAGAACAATCATTGTATTACTTGAAAAGAGGACACAACTCATGGCAACTTATAAAGTTACCTTAAATATCAACTCAGACGAAGGAAAAAGCACCCAAACCATCGAAGTTCCTGAAGATGAATATATCCTTGATGTAGCAGAAGAACAAGGAATTGACTTACCTTATTCTTGTCGTGCTGGTGCTTGTTCTACCTGTGCTGGTAAAATCACTGCTGGTAGTGTCGATCAATCCGATCAATCTTTCTTAGATGACGATCAAATGGAAGCAGGATTTGTTCTAACTTGTGTTGCTTATCCTACTTCTGATTGCACCATCGAAACTCACCAAGAAGAAGCATTGTACTAAGTCTTGTAATTAAAGATTTTCAGCGCCCTATTGAGAATGATGCTGAGAAATGCTCTGCACGAATGTAAACTAATCTATCTCATTGGAGAAGAGGACAAAATTCATGGCAACTTACAAAGTTACTCTTGTTAACGAAGCAGAAGGAATTAATACAACCATTGAAGTTCCTGATGATGAATACATCCTTGATGTAGCCGAAGAACAAGGACTTGACTTACCTTATTCTTGTCGTGCTGGTGCTTGTTCTACCTGTGCTGGTAAAATCACTTCTGGTGGTGTTGATCAATCTGATCAATCTTTCTTAGATGACGATCAAATTGGAGCAGGATTTGTTTTAACTTGTGTTGCTTATCCTACCTCCGATTGCACCATCGAAACTCACCAAGAAGAAAATATGTACTAAATTCAGCTATTTAATAACAATAGCTGAATTTTCCAGGGAATTATGGCAGGGGCAGAACTTAGGAGTCCCTGCTTTACTGTTTTAATTATAGGGAAATTTTTTGATTGAGGTGGGCGGTAGCAATTTTTTGTAATGTTTGATGGTTTAGCTTCCCTTGTTGATTTCGGGGTAATTGTTGAACTTTGAGCCAATATTTCGGTTGTTTGACAGGACTTAATTTTTGTTTAATTGCATTTTTAATAAGATTAACATCAATTTTTTCATCTTCGCTGGTATATATAGCTGTGACTGCTTCTCCCCATTGTTCATCAGCTACACCAATAATGGCAATATCTTGAACTAAGTTCGTTTCTAAAATAACATTTTCAATTTCTTTCGGAAAAACGTTTTCTCCCCCTGTAATTATTTTCTGGCTATTTCTTCCTAAAATATATAAATAGTTTTGCTCGTCAAAATAGCCTAAATCATCAGTAATTAAATATTGTCTCGGTTCATAATTGGGATAATAACCAAAATAGAGAGATTTTGCTTTTATTTTCATGATTTTTTCTTCATCTGTTGTAATCTCAGCGTGGGGTAAAACTTGTCCTGTGCTATTATTTCCTTGCAAAAAATCCTCTGGTTTTAAGGTAACAATTTGTGAGGCTGTTTCTGTCATTCCATAAGTAGGAGAAAGATTAAGTTTGTAGTCTCTAGCTTGAGTTAACAAAGAATTCCAAGGAGGTGCGCCTCCTAATAAAATTGTTTTAAATTGGCTTAAAAATTTAGGATTTACGGTTAAGAGTAATTGTAACTGAGTGGGAACTAGGGAAATGAAAAAATCTTCAAGATTTGAAGATGGAAGAATCCCCTTTTTTAAGTTACTGTAAGGATAAATAATAATTTTACCTTGGTTTAGAAAAGATCGAATAAACTGCATTAAACCACTAACATGATGTAACGGTAAAACACAAAAAGAATTAATGCTTTTAGTATCAAAGAATTGAGAAAAGCCTTGAACCGATGCTGATAAAGTTTTCCAAGTATGAATAGTAAAACGAATATTTCCTGATGTTCCTCCCGTGGGAATCATGATTAAACTTTTATCAGGCAATACTGAACCATTCTGATAATTGTTTACAGTGTAATTCAGATCAATTCCTAGTATTAAGTGAGGATCAATTCTCTTTAAAACATCTTTCCATTCTTTCCTTTGCCATCTTTTATCACATAAAAAAACATGACAATCAGTGATAATACTTGCAAGGAAAACTGCCAGAAAATCAATATAATTATCATTTTCCTGAACTACAATAATTCTAGGGTTATTGATTTTTGTTTTTAATTGTGTTAATTGCTCAAGATAATTTTGTGTTAGTTGATAGAAATATTGAGAATCACAACCTATCATCCATTCTTGATTTAATCGACTTTTAATCGTTTCTAAAATATTATTCATTGTCGATAATGATTTTAATATTTGGAGTTTTTAGTACCCATGTTACGAGTGTACACTCGACTGACCCTTATAGCAGTTTTCAATTGGGTGTATCAATATTTTAGTTAAGTTGAGTGTCGGAAGTGCAGGAGGGGTGGGGAGTGTGGGGGGAATTTTTATTTTCATTGTTAGTCTATTGATATGAAAACTGCTGTTAACAGATGATTATTTATAAGTTAAAATTATACTTTGTATTTAAAATATTTTTTATACTTATCTTTACAACTCATAAGCAATTTGATAACTTAGGTAATAGAAAGATAAGAAAAGAGGATTAATCAAGATGTACACCACTCAACTTGATAACGGATTAACCAACACCTACGCGATTGAACCCAAGTCTTATTATGCTCAATACCCAGCACCTTATCAACAACGTCGTTACTTAGTGCAAGGTGCGATCGCTACATTATTCATAATCGGCTTAGTAGCAGTATCAGCCCTTATTAGCTAATAATAATCTTTTTCTAGATATAGTTCATCGGGTTTAATCAAGAGTTTACCCCTATAGTTAGCTTCAGCAAAAGGCGACTATAGGGGAATTTTATTAGTAAAAACGATAAGTTTTAGAGACTGTTTATAAAGTAAGTTTTCGGTGCATTACGGCACAAAAAAATTATAGTAACTACCCAAAAAATCTAGTTTTCCTAATGCACCCTACTTAATATTTTGTTTAGGAACAGTCTCTTAATCCTTTAACCAATTACTATCAATATAATTAATCTTAGCGTAGGGTTCTAATGCCGTTAAAATGAGATTACCATAACTACGATAATTAACTCGATTATCCAATAAAGCGACAATTCCTTGAGATTCTCTTAACGGCATAACGGCTCTTTGTATTTCTTTTAACGCTGTTGGTAAAAGATACAATCGAAACCAGTCTTTATGTTGTTTTTTATAATAATTAACTTGAGCAGCAACTAAAGGATTTTCTAAAGAAGGAATGGGTAAAGTTGCAATAATAAATAATTTAGGAGTCGGCAGTTGACTTTGATGATTATGCCAAAATTTCCAGCCACTGATTAAAATACTGTTGTCATCAATTTTTGCATTTTCAACCTTGACTTGTGAGCCAAATTCCGCCGCTAAAAAAGTCGCCACTTGAGCCTTAGAAGGAACATCATCAACAATAATAGTAATGGGTTTTAAGCTTTCATAACCTCCAAAAACCAGCTTTCTAACCTCTTCTATTAACACCTTTTGAAATTCTGGCGTATTTGGCATCGGTAAGCGATCGCGAATATATAAATTAATTAACTCATTTTGACGATGAGGATAAAACTTTAAACATAAAATATCTTGGGTTAAGCCAATGGTTTTTCGATAAGTTGGGGCTGTTTTCTGACTGTCCAAAAATCCCCCCATTAAAACAATGGTAGAATTTTCTAAATAAGGAGATAAAATAGAAGAAATATCGAGAGGACTTAAATTAATACAGAAGGTGTTTTTCTTTCGATTAATGGCTGCCCATAACAGTTGATTATCATCATTAAGGAATTGGGCAAAACTGTGTAATAAAGGATTGTTGTTAAGGGTTTTACAAAGATGAGATAAACTGTCTTTTTCTTCTTGATCCAGTAAACAACACTGATAGGGACTAGGAGGATGACTAAAAATTGATTTTTGTAGAAAAAATCTAACTTCTTGAATTAAGTTACCATAGGCAGGATACTGTTGTTGTAAATGCTGCCAATCATGAGGAGAAATCGTTCGGGTTAAATGATCTTTTGTCCACTCCTCTAAATAATCAGCTTGATCAATTAAAGTAACAATCTGCTCAGGAAATTGACCCTTATTTTCTAAGCGATCGCTTAACCACACATCAGGAGAAACAATAAATAATCCATTAAATTCATTAAAATCAACGTTTTGGTCTTGAGTAACAATGGTTTTATTCGTATTTAACCATTGTTGAAGATAGGGAATATCTTGTTTGATTAATTGTTGTTGAATGTTTAAAGGTACGACTAATAAAATCGGGCGATCGCTCAATAAACAAGGCATTAAATAACTTAAACCATAACGAGAAAACGTGCTTCCTGTTTGAATTAGAGCAGAGCGATTTAAACGTAACGCACGAGACACTAAACGGGCCATGGTTAAATGGTGATCCCAGAGGGGTTCCCCTTGATCTCGTAAAAATTCCCGTAAGGAAATATGAACTTCTGCTTCTAAGAGAGTCATAGGCCATAATGTGACAAGAATAGATCGCACTTAAGCCATCATATCTATCCTAATGAGTTGATGAAATGATAAATTGATGATCATGTAAATTTAATTAAAGGATAACAAGCATGGCTCAAATACAATTTTCTCGTGGTGTTTCTGAACCCGTCGTACCCGAAGTCCGTTTAACTCGCGCTAAAAGTGGAAACAGTGGAACTGCAACCTTTCGCTTTGAAGGGCCAACTATTCTAGATGCTGCAAGTACCGATGACATTACAGGAATGTATTTAGTGGATGAAGAGGGAGAGATCGTCACCCGCGAGGTTAAAGGGAAATTTATCAACGGAAAACCCACCTCCGTTGAAGCTATTTTAATTATGAACTCTCAAGATGAATGGGATCGCTTTATGCGTTTTATGGAACGTTATGCTAAAGAAAATGATTTAGGGTTCTCTAAAGCTTAATTTTTTTCTAGGAGTCAGGAGTTAGAAGGCAGGGGGCAGGAGGCAGGAGGCAGGAGTTCAGCGTTAATATCTGTCTATCCGTCTATCCGTCTCCCCACACTCCCCACACTCCCCACACTCCCCATCTCCCCAGTTTCATATGACCCTTCCCCACCCCGATCGCCAACCTGTCAGTCTTGCCTGTGCTATCTTCAATGTTGCGCCTAGGACTCCCGTTACACCGACAGGTTAACGGTGAGATGAATGGCAACCAGTAAAAAAACTGACCGAAGGGAATCCGCTTTGGGTAAGCGTTTAATATAATCACGAA
>JASJDN010000169.1 GCA_030065205.1 Crocosphaera sp. | reverse complement strand
TGAGAAGTTTTTAGCTAAATAACTGGTAATTTTGTGAAGATAATCTCTTCTTAAATTAGCCACTTTGTGATGTTGAGATGCTAGTTTAATTCTAGCCTTGGTTCGATTTTTTGACCCCTTAACTTTACGGCTAAGGTTTCTCTGAAGTCTGCTTAGTTTTAAAGATGCTTTTCTGTAGGGTTTTAGGTTGGGCAATACTTCGCCATTACTTAAAGTGGCTAAAGTTTTAATTCCTAAATCGACTCCCACTACCCCAGCTTTTTTCTCAGGTATTGGTCGTTGTTGTTCATAAGCAAAAGAGATAAACCAATCTTCTCCAGCTTTTGTGATAGTGACTTTTTTAACCTGACAATCTGGGAGAGGTTCATCGGTTGAAACGAACCCAATAAAGGGTAACTTGATTCTCGTTGACCCTAACCCTATCCATTTTCCACAATTATCTAGAGTAAAACTATCATTAATTCCTTTCTTTTTGAACTTAGGATAACCAGTGCCTTTTAAGTTAAAGAAACCTTTAAAAGCGTTATCTAAATCCACAAAGGCATATTGATAAACCCTTGATGATAATTGTGATTGCCACGGATATAATGGTTTGACATAATTGGTGTAGAACTTTTTCAGTTTATTAGCTGTGGGTTTTAATCCCTCTTTATAGGTCAGACTCCAAGCTTTTAGCCCCCAATTAAAAACCCAACGGCTATAACCTGCGTGGCGAGCCATCATGGTTTTTTGTCGATTATTGAGTTTTAGCTTAGTTCTAAAACCTAATAGCATCTCAAAAGAAAGTCCTGAATGGTTTAATTATAACCAACTGAAGGTGAAAAGTATTTCTGGTGATCATTTTACCGAATTGTTACCTTTTGTACCATAAATCAGGGACTAGAGGAATGCTCTTCTATAGTAGCTGATCTATTTTCAACCAAAGCAGATGTCAAACAATGTCAGGAATTTGTGCTACAACATACTTACCAATTTCTAAGGATGCAGTGGCAGCCGGAGAAGGGGCGTTACAGACGTGCAAAGCCTTTTCATCTTGGATGATTAAAAAGTCTTCTACTAATTTACCATCCATCCTCAACGCTTGGGCCCTGACTCCTGCTTCACAAGGGAGTATATCGTTATCCGTCACTTCAGGTATCAATTGCTGTAAACTCCTTACAAAAGCAGCCTTACTAAAAGAGCGAATCATTTCCTTGATCCCTTCATCAGCGTGTTTGGCCATCAGTCGCCAAAACCCAGGATAGGCCATCACCTCAGCCAACTCTTTAAGATCAAAATCTGTCTTTTTATAGCCTTCTCGCTTCAAGCTTAACACCGCATTGGGTCCCGCGTGAATACTCCCGTCGATCATTTTGGTAAAATGCACCCCCAAAAAGGGAAATTCTGGGTTAGGCACGGGATAAATGAGACTTTTGACCAAATATCGTTTTTCGGGGGTTAGTTGATAATATTCACCGCGAAAGGGAACAATTTTCGCCTGGGGGTTCACCCCATCCAGTTGCGCCAGGCGATCGCTATACAATCCCCCACAGTTTATAATAAATTTGGCTTTAATTTCCCCTTGATTGGTTTCTAGAAGCTTATAATTATGATTATCGTTTATCTTTAAAACTTTAGTATTGAGTTTAATTTCTCCCCCTTGTTGTTCAATAATCTCTGCATATTTTTGACACACTTTTTTATAGTCAGCAATGCCAGAAGTCGGCACATATATTCCTGCTAAACAACTCACATAGGGTTCTTTTTCTTTTACTTCTTCTGGGGATATTTTCTTAACGTTTAAACCATTTTCTAATCCCCGTTTATACAAATTATCTAATAAGGGTAACTCTTTTTCTTTCGTGGCAACAATAACCTTACCACACACTTCATGTGGTAGATCATGTTTCTGACAAAATTCTACCATTGATTGACTGCCGGCGCGGGTAAATTTTGCTTTAAAACTTCCTGGTTTATAATAAATTCCAGAATGTATGACCCCACTATTGTGGCCTGTTTGATGAAAAGCCACTTGACTCTCTTTTTCAATGACAACTAACGACGCAATAGGCAATTTTTTTCCTAACATCATAGCTATCGACAGTCCAACAATACCTCCACCGATAATAGCAAAATCATACATAGTTTTATAACATCATAGTAGGGTGGATTGGATGACTATCATCTAGCAAAAATACAATCATCAGTTTTAATCCACTAACAACATTGAATTAAGACTGGTTTTTGTTGGGTTTGGTTCCTCAACTCAACTGACTTTTGCTATCTTTATTTTTGATATTTAAAATGTACGTTTATTTAACAAGAAAATTCAAGATTAATTTTCAATTTCAGATTTCATTCGTTCTAATGTCATATTCATTTGCTCGAACATTTGTTGAGGAGTCATCCCAAATTGTCCTAACTGAGTTTTCAACTGTTGAACGGTCATTTGAGCCATAAAATCTTCTGATAATTCAAAGCGTTTCATAAAGATTTTATACCGTTCCATGAGTGCTTCCATTTGATCGATGAAAATCTTTTTACCTTCACGGTCAAATTTACCGTATTCGCCTCCTAATTTTATCAAAGACTGATAATCTTCAAACAGTTTTTTGGCTTCTTCTTGAACCACTTCTGAATCAAAAAATCCCATGATTATTTTCCCTATGTTATTAATTACAGTTGAATATAAAACAAACACTTCTAATTGTAAAGGAATTGAAACAGATTGAAAACTACGGTTTCCCGTATCATCAGGGAGTTTAACCCGAAACCCTGGGGAACCCTCCCTGCTCAAAATCGTCTTTTGCAGTAGACTGATTGTGTCCACCCTTATGCTTAACCCCAATGCAACAGTTGGAAAAGCTACTGAGTCGCCCAAAAAGCCGTAAAGTGGCTATTATTCTCGCTTTACTATCTACTATGGTACCTTGGCCCATAGCTGGCGTACACAAGTTTTACTTAGCACAACCCGTTTGGGGGGTAATCTATTTATTATTATGGAATACCCCCATACCTAGTATTGCTTGTGCCATTGATGCGGTATGGTATTTTGTACAGGGAGAAGAGCAGTTTAATGCTCAATTTAACAACATAGAAACTGATCCTCATACCGTCTACAGTAAACAGATAGAACCGCTACAAGTCAATGTGATTTCTGATGGGTTACGAGAGTTAGACAAACTAAGAGAAGAAGGATTGGTTTCTGATTACGAATTTGAACAAAAACGCCGCAAACTTTTAGATAGAATTAGTTAAAAATAGTTATCAGTTATTAGCAACAGATTAAACTGTGTTTTATAAGTCCAAAAAAATTATAGTAATAGATCAAAATGACTAACAATTGAACGCCGAACTCTTTAAATCTATGTTATTTTCTTCCTTTTCTCAACAATTAAATCCTCGAAAAAGAAAACTTCGCCAACAAATAGAAACTGATCCTTATTATCGTTTTCAATCCTTAGAAGAAATTGCGATCGCTGTAGAATTGGGCATCAAAATTGATGTGACTCAAGCTACCATTGACGACTTATTGAGATTACCAGGACTCTCTATTCATCAAGCCAGAAATTTAGTAGAATTAATACAAATAGGGGTGGAAATATTATCCATAGAAGATATGGCCGTCGCCTTAAATATGCCCCTTACCCGCCTCAAACCCTTATCTCCAATTTTAACCTTCTCTTATTATGATCCCGACAGTTTAGTAACTCCCAAAAAGATAAATATTAATACAGCAAATTTAGAAGATTTACAAGAAATACCGACAGTTTCTAATAAAATGATCCAAACAATAATCAGCGATCGCCAGCAAAAAGGAAACTATAAAAATTTAATTGATTTAGGAAAAAGATTACAATTAGATGCTACAATCATATCAGAATTAATGCACTATATTACCTTTTAAATTTAAACTCCGAAGCCAACAATGTTGACCTTTAAAAAGACAACCTTAATCGATGCACCCATAGAAAAAGTTTGGGAATTTCATGAACGTTCGGATATTTTAGACATTTTAACCCCACCTTGGCAACCGGTGAAAATTATTAAACGAGAAGGGGGTTTAGACATCGGTGCGATCACGGAATTTCAACTGATGTTAGGGTTTATTCCCATTCGTTGGTTGGCCCGTCATACTGAGTGTAATAAACCCTATTTATTTGTGGATATTCAAGAAATTGGCCCGTTAAAATCTTGGGAACATCGTCATAAATTTACCCCAAAAAATGGCAAAACTGAACTAACTGACGAAATTAAATATGAACTTCCTGGGGGTAGAATCGTAGAAATTTTAATCGGTTGGTGGGTAGATTTTCGTCTTCAAGATATGTTTACGTATCGTCATCAAATCACCGAAAAAATGGTTATTGTTATATAGCGTTTCTCGGACTCATGAGGTACACCTAACTCCTGCCTCCTGCCCTGGAGCCTCCTGCCTCAAAGCGATCACCTTTGTACCTCACAAGTATGGGAATTGCTATAGGAGAGTTATATTATGGTCATTTTTATAACCTGTTATAACAGGTTATAGATTTTGACAAAAAAAGGGTTAGACTTTTTTGCCTAACCCTGAGAGATTAAGAATAAAAATCCTACAACCTAGTTATTAGAACCATTGGGATTATATTCTTCAATTTTGATGTCCACCGGCTCAACATTCCAGATTTCCTTGCAATATTCAGCAATGGTACGATCAGAAGAGAATTTACCCATTCTCGCAGAATTAAGAATGGCCATTCTCGTCCAGTTATCTTGATCCCGATAAGCTTCACTCACGGTATCTTGACAATCAACATAAGCTTGATAGTCAGCCATTAACATATAAGGATCATCGTTCATTAACTGATCGACGATGGGTTGGAATAACTCACCATTACCATGACTAAAATAACCGCTAGAAATGGCATCAATGACACCCTTTAAGTTACCGTTGTTATGGTAGTATTCACTGGGGGAATAACCATGGGCCTTGCGATCGTAAACTTCTTGGGCCGTTAAACCAAACAAGAAGAAGTTCTCAGGACCGGCTTCTTCACGAATCTCAATATTAGCCCCGTCTAACGTACCAATGGTTAAGGCCCCATTCATGGCAAACTTCATGTTACCGGTTCCAGACGCTTCCTTCCCTGCGGTAGAAATCTGTTCCGATAAGTCAGCAGCCGGATAAACCCGTTGACCCAAAGAAACGTTAAAGTTGGGCATAAACACCACTTTTAAGCGGCCGCGAACATCGGGATCATTGTTAACCACATCGGCCACTGCATTGACTAACTTAATGACCAATTTAGCCATAAAATAACCCGGTGCTGCTTTCCCACCAAACAAGAAGGTACGAGAAACATAGTCCCCGTCAGGGTTTTGTTTCATGCGATTGTAAAGGGTAATGATTTCGAGAACCATTAAATGTTGCCGTTTATATTCATGAATCCGCTTCACCTGTACATCGAACATGGTGTTAGGATCAATGTGAATGTTGCGATACTTGAGAAGATAATCGGCTAACGTCTGCTTATTCTGTTGCTTAATTTCTCGCCATTGTTTACGGAACGCAGCATCATCAGCAAATTTCTCCAGTTGGCGCATCTCGTCTAGATTCTTTAACCAACCATCACCAATTTTTTCGGTAATTAAAGCGGAGAGTTTGGGGTTACTCAGTAAAATCCAACGACGAGGGGTGACTCCATTGGTCTTATTGTAGAATTTCTCCGGCCAGAGTTTAGCAAAATGCTTGAGGGTATCTTGTTTGAGTAACTCGGTATGTAACGCAGCCACCCCGTTAATCGCATGGGACCCTAAACAAGCTAAGTTGGCCATGCGGATTAATTTTTCGGATCGTTCCTCGATTAAGGAAACATTACTGATTAATTCATCATCATCGGGGAACCAACTACGAACATTCTCCAAGAAGCGATGGTTTAATTCGTAGATGATTTCGAGATGTCGGGGGAGTAAACTACCAAATAAGGTTACCGGCCAGCGTTCTAATGCTTCTGGCATTAAGGTATGGTTGGTATAAGCGAGGGTGTTAGTGGTGATTTCCCACGCCTTTTCCCATTTATAGTTATGTTTGTCGATTAAGAGGCGCATTAACTCAGCTACAGCTACAGCCGGGTGAGTATCGTTAAGTTGTACCGCTACTTTTTCAGCAAACCCATCTAGGTTGGGATGATTCCGTAAATGAATGCGAATTAAGTCTTGTAAGGAAGCAGATACGAAGAAATATTGTTGCGCTAAGCGTAATTGTCGCCCGGCTGGGGTGTTATCGTTAGGATAAAGAACTTTGGAGATGGTTTCTGCATCCATCTTTTCTTCTACCGCGCGATCGTAATGTCCGGCGTTGAAGGCTTCAAAGTTAAAAGACTCGCTGGCCTCGGCTTTCCACAGTCTTAAGGGGTTAACGGTGTTGGTTTTGTACCCCGGAACCGGTGTATCGTAGGGGATGGCTAAAATAGTGCGATCAGCTACCCAGAAGGTTTTGGGATTGCCATTCTCGTCATGGGTGTGTTCGGTGTGTCCCCCTAACTTGATTTCTACGGCTTCATTAGGACGGGGAATTTCCCAAGGGTTCTCAAACCGTAACCAGTTATCAGGAATTTCTACTTGCCAACCGTCTTGAATAGTTTGATGGAAAATACCAAATTCATAACGAATACCATAACCAATGGCAGGCATGGCTAAAGAGGCTAAGGAGTCTAGAAAACAAGCAGCGAGACGACCTAACCCCCCATTCCCTAAACCGGGATCGGGTTCTTGTTCGATAATATCATCAAAGTCGATGTCCATCTCCGTCATGATTTCTTTCATGGTGTCATATAACCCTAAGTTCACGAGGTTATTGCCTAAATGACGACCCATGAGAAACTCAGCAGAGAAATAGGAAACTATCTTAACTTCTTCTTTTTTGTAAGTCTCAATGGTGTTTAAGAAACGATGGAGTAAGCGATCGCGAATGGTATAAGATAGGGCTACATAATAGTCTCGTAATGAAGCTCGAGAGCGATTAACCCCTTGAATATAAAAGAGATGATCCAGAAACGCCCGTTTTAGGGTTTCTTTGCTCATCCCTGTGCGATCATCTTCGATTTTAATGTTAGTGTTGTTGAGATCCGCGTTCTTGGCTTTCGGCTTTAATGTACTCATAAATGAATCCTGAGTGGGCTATGCAAACTTTATCTATAGATTTCAATAGCAACTATGCCACCATTAGCAAAGCAAAAAGTATCAGGAAAGAAGCAAAAGTCAGCTTCATCTAAGGCTTTAACTTTTAGCAATTTCCTTCACTTTGAATGTATCGTGCTATTTAGGCCAGCATATACTATTTTGTAGCGTAATTAGAGTCTTTTGGTTACGCTTTCTTGACAATTGATTGTTTGTTTTTCTTGATATAGTTTCGCATCAATTATAAATGATAAAGTCGATTAAAACCTATTTTCTTTAGGTTTATTTAAGGTATTAACTAATTAATAGTTTAATCTTTTCTATAGATTTAACAATATATTACCTGATTTTTGGTTGGATTTGGGAATTAATTTGGTAGAATAAATTTAGAGCTTAATTATTGAGGTAAAAAAATATGATTAATCCTCTAGAAATAAACTGTAATTCTTTGCAAATGACAGATGAACAATTTTTCCAACTCTGTCAAGATAATCGTGATTTACGCTTTGAAAGAAATAGCAATGGAGATATATTAATTGTGCCACCAACTGGAGGAGAAACAAGTAATAAAAATAGTGATATAACCTATCAACTGTACGCATGGAATCGTAAGAATAAACTAGGTGTTACCTTCGATTCTTCTGGAGGGTTTAAGTTACCCAATGGTGCAGATCGATCCCCTGATGCGTCTTGGATAACCCTAGAAAAATGGAATAATTTAACCCCTCAACAACGTCAAAAGTTTTTACCCTTATGTCCTGATTTTGTCATTGAATTACGTTCTCCTACTGATAGTTTAAAGACGTTACAAAATAAGATGAAAGAGTATCTAGAAAACGGCACAAAATTAGGCTGGTTAATTAATCCAAAAACTAAACAAGTGGAAATTTATAGACAAGGTAAAGAAGTAGAAATATTAGATAATCCTCGAACATTATCAGGGGAAAATATGTTACCTAATTTTATCTTAGATTTAGAATTAATTTGGTAGAAAAAATATTAATTGTTATAACAAAGCTTTTACATTTGAATATTATTTTGATCCTACATCGATTATATTAACTTTCTATATTGTTTTGTTTTGAATTTCAATGATGTTAAATATAGCAATCAGGAATAATTGATGAGATATCTTGGCTCTCCTGTAGTTATGGTGATAAGAAAAAGCTATACCTCGTACGGTGGGTTAGGCGCAGGGTTGATTTTCATGAAAACACAATAACTTATGGTCTGCGCCATAACCCACCATTTTAGGTATGTAGTCTATTATACTTTTTACCCCACACTGTCGGGAGAGCC